>CAZQVX010000055.1:0-8609 GCA_964596845.1 uncultured Syntrophomonadaceae bacterium
CGCGGGCCCAGGTCGCCCTCCTCCCGGTGCCGCACTGCAACCATATTCCCCGCCGCCTCCCGCTCACCTGCAATAAGCATGTAGGGGATCTTTTTCATCTGCGCTTCCCTGATCTTGTAGCCCACCTTCTCGCTGCGATCATCTACGTAAACCCTGAAGGGCTCGCGGCGCAAGGCGGAGCAGACCTCTGCAGCGTAAGCATGCTGTTTTTCAGTGATGGGAATGACCACCGCCTGCTGCGGGGCCAGCCAGGCCGGAAATGCGCCGGCATACTGCTCGATAAGCAGAGCCAGAAAACGCTCAATCGCTCCGTAGACGACCCGGTGAATCACCACCGGGCGGTGTTTACGGCCGTCGGCGCCGATATAGGTCAGGTCAAATTTCTCCGGCATCTGAAAGTCGAGCTGGATGGTGCTGCACTGCCAGCTGCGGCCCAGGCAATCCTCAAGGTGAAAGTCGATTTTCGGCCCGTAGAAAGCGCCGTCACCCTCGTTAATGCGGTAGGCGATCCCCTTTTGCCGCAGCACCCGCTCCAGGATCTCTTCAGCCCGGTTCCACATTTCAAGGCTGCCCATGGCTTTGGCCGGGCGGGTGCTCAGCTCCACGCGGTAGCTGAAGCCGAAGACGTGGTAGAAGTAATCGACCATCTCGATGACACCGGCAACCTCATCTTCAATCTGCTCGGGAGTCATGAAGAGGTGGGCATCGTCCTGGGTGAAACTGCGCACGCGCAGCAGGCCGTGCAGGGTGCCTGAGAGTTCATGGCGGTGGACCAGGCCCAACTCGGCGATGCGCCGCGGCAGATCGCGATAGCTGTGCATGCGCGAGCGGTAGACCAGCATCGCCCCGGGGCAATTCATCGGCTTGACCGCATAGTCCTCATCATCGATGCGGGTGAAATACATGTTTTCGCGGAAATGATCCCAGTGGCCCGACTGCTCCCACAGCTCCCGGTTCAAAATGAGCGGCGTGCGGATCTCCTCGTAACCGGCCCGGCGGTGCGCCTCGCGCCAGAAAGAGATAAGCTCCTCAATGATCACCAGGCCATTGTGGTGAAAGAAGGGGAACCCGGGGCCCTCTTCGTGCAGGCTAAATAAGTCAAGCTCGCGGCCCAACCTGCGGTGATCCCTCTTCTGGGCTTCAGCCAGCATCTCCAGATGCCGGTCCAGCTCCTCAGCAGAGGGAAAACTGGTGCCGTAAATCCGCTGCAGCATGGGATTGCGCTCATCGCCCCGCCAGTAAGCGCCGGCCAGGCCGGTCAGCTTTACTGCGCCGATCTTGCCGGTATGAAGCAGGTGAGGCCCGGCACAGAGATCGACGAAATCGCCCTGCTCATAGATGGAGATGGTCTCATCCCCGGGCAGATCGGCAATCAGCTCGCCCTTGTAAGACTCGCCCTTTTGCTTGAAGAGAGCCAGCGCCTCTTCCCTGCTTATCTCACGGCGTTTAATGGGCAGCTCTTCGGCGATGATCCGATTCATCTCAGCTTCGATCTTCTCCAGGTCATCAGCCGAAAGAGGCTCGGCAAAATCAAAATCATAATAAAATCCATTTTCTATCGCCGGGCCGATCCCCAGCTTTGCTTCCGGATAGAGCCTTTTGACGGCTTGAGCCAGGACATGGCTGCTGCTGTGGCGGTAGATCCTGGCGCCCTTTTCACTGGAGAAATCCAGAAAGGCAACCTCACTGTCAGCCTGCAGGGGGCTGTCCAGATCGCGCTCCTCACCATCGACCTCCGCTGCGACTACGGCGCTGTCGCGGCAGGCCTCCTGCTCGCGGCAGATCTCCAACAGACTTGTTCCCGCAGGATAGGATAGCTCTTTCCCCTGCTCTAATTTTACCTTGATCTGCGGCAATTGGTACGCCTCCTTCCCTGCTGCAAATGGCTAGCTTTATGATATGACTTGTCCCCACCCCTGTCAAGATAAGGAACAAGTTAGTTACTTTGGTGCCAGGCACCAAAGTAACTAACTTTAGTTTTCGCAGTAGATGAGCCTTTTTTCAAAAATACTGTGCAGGCTTTCCGCCGCCCGGGGATAGCGCTGGCTGACGCTGCGATGAAGCATAATCCGGCGCGGCGCTACCGAGACGAGCATGCTCACCAGGATATCTTCGTAATCGCTCTCTTCATCAAAGTCGGCCAGATCGAATTCTTCCCACTCGCAGGGATCAACCTGCCTGAAACGGTGATCGGTAATCCGGACGCGCCCTTTTTGATCCACCGAAAGATGGACCAGATCTATCTTGGGCTGCTGCAGGTTGAGAAAATATTTTAACAGCCGGACAAACTCCTGATGCTCCCTTTCGGCCAGGTGGCTCTCTACAGCTTCATCAATGACCCGGCGCAATTCATGGCGCCAGTCGTGCAGCCGGAAATAGTAAAATCCCTCAATGTTCAGGTGATCATGGGGCTTATTCAGGTAAGTGCGAATGCTTTTTCCGATCATTGACTGGTAGAGTTCCCGGCGCCGCTTTAGCTTTGCATTTTCCAGGATGCGGCAGGCAATGGCGAGTATTTCCGCCCGCTCTTCCCGGCCGAAATAATAGTAGTGAAAGCGGAGCAGATCCTGCAGCAGGTAAACCGACAGATCATCGATGATGAATTGCGCCGTCACCTGGGCGATGGCGTCGCGGAGCGCCTGCCGGGAGACGCTGTCAACGAGCTGTCCCGGGACAAAGGAGAACATCTTTCCGGATCTGCCTAGATCGCTCCAGGAGAGGCTGAAGGGCAGTTCATCCAAAGAGGCGCCCTTCTGCTCCAGCATCTGCTGCAGCCTCTCAGAAGAGCGCCGGACCACGACTGAAATGGTTTTCACCGGGCCTCCTCCTTCCTGCTCTATTATATGAGGAGGAGACGCCGTCTACTACCTTCCGCCAAATTAAGTCTTTTTCTTAGGCAATTACCTGCAGCGCCAGGGGCAGTAGCTCCATCTCCACCGGGCCCCGGCCCGGCTGCTCGCCGTCGAGGTTTAAGAGCGCCTGCTCAGTTTCAACGACCACCTTGCGGCCGCGCAGGGCAATGCAAAGGGGATGGCCCAGGTGAGTCCCCTGGTAGACTTTGGGCAGGTTGGCGAGCAGCTTTAACTTGCCCATGCTGTGCATGATCACGATATCGAAAAGGCCGTCATCCATCTGCGCGTTGGGGGCGATGCACATCCCGCCGCCAAAATAGCGGCCGTTGGCAGCAGCAACTATGACCACCTGCCCTTCAAATATGGGCTTGCCATCAACAGTTATGGCCATCTGCCGGTTGCGGTAGAGCATGAGGCTGACCACAGTCCCCCAGAGGAAAGAAACAAATCCACCCAGCGCTTTACTGGTCCGGTTGACCCGATCCACGGTGTCACCGTCCAGGCCCAGGCCGGCAATGTTGATATAGTAACGCGTCTCTTTGATCCCCTGGTGGCTGATGAAGCTAAGCCGGCCTACATCTACCGCCCGCTGCCGGCCGCCGGCCAGGCGCTTGACCGCCTCTACGGGATCTTTGGGGATCTGGAGCGTCTTGATGAGATCGCTCCCTGTGCCCATGGAGACAAAACTGAGCCTGGCTTCCGGGCGAAGCGGGCCCTGGGGCGTAAAGAAACCGTTCATCACTTCATTATGGGTCCCATCACCCCCCACGGAGATGATGAGATCACAGCCCTCCCTGAGCGCCGCGCGGGTCAACTCCGTGGCATGCTCGGGGGCTTCGGTCATGTAACTGGTAAAAGAGAGCCCCTCGCACTCCATCAGGGCGGCGATCTCCGGCCAGCGCCGGGCGGTAATCCCGTTCGCTGAAGCCGGGTTGACCACCACTGCAGTCTTCAGCTCTTTCAAATCTGCACCCCCCATATTAATTTCTATGAGATATAAGCCGTTAACCCTTCTTCTTTAAAACAGCCAGGCCCAACACTTCAGCCAGGTCCAGCGCCTTACCGCCGCCCGCCTGCAGGTTTTCCTTGCAAAAAGGGCAGCTGGTAACCAGCGCGCCGCTCTGAGGCAGCTCTTTCAGGCGGCGCCGGGCCTGCTCTGCAGAGCGCTCCGGGAAAGTGAGCTGGAACATGGCCCCGCCGCCGCAGCAGCGCGTCTCCCGGCCCGCAGGCTCAGCCTCATTCAGCTGCAGCCCGGGGATACTCCGGAGCAGCTCCCGCGGGGCCGCGCAGATCTCGGCCACCCGCGCCCAGATACAGGGATCGTGATAGGCCGCCTCCTCCATCCCTTCGATCCGCTCCGGCCGGAGCCGCCCCTGTTTAACCAGCCCGAGGAAAAACGTAGCCGTATCGACCACGGGCAGACCCGGCTCGCAGCCCCACTCTGAATAGCGGGCGGTAAAAGTATGCCAGCACTCCGGGCAGTCGGTAAGCAGAAGCGAGGCGCCGCTTTGAGCCGCCCGGGCTGCGTTTTCTGCCGCCAGCTGCCGGGCCAGCTCCAGGTCGCCCCAGATCTGAGCCGGGTAACCGCAGCAGTAGTGATCCAACACCCGGTAAGAGACGCCGGCGGCATCAAGCAGCTCTAAAGTGATCTGCTGCGACCGGGGATGGTTCGCCTGCGCGGTGCAGTTGATGAAATAGAGCACCTCGGGGTTACTGCCCCCCCGGGAAATATCTTGCCCTGTAGGGCGGGCGCCGTAGGGACTGCCGAACTTTTTTAAATTATTTAAATAGGGCGCCGCCGCCGGCAGGATCATCCCGGCGGGGCGGGCTTCTGTCCGCATCAGGAGCAGCTCTTCGGAGAGGTCCAGCCCGGGAAAGGGGCAGAGCAGTTGGCAGCCCCGGCAGCCCATGCAGGAGGAGAGCGCCTCCAGAAGATCTCCATCCCAATCCAGATGCCCCTCCAGCAGCAGGTGGGCCAGGCGGGCTTTGCCCGAGGGTGAGACCGCCTCACGCCCGAACAGCTGGTCTACGGGGCATTCACAGCGGCACATGTTGGGACAGGTGGCGCAGTCGAGGAGCAGTTCCCGGTTTACTTCCGCCATTTCTCCACCTCCCCCAGGCCCAGCTTGCCCGGATTCATGATCCCCTGCGGGTCAAATGCAGCTTTTATAAGGCGCAGCGCCTCCAGTGCTGCCCCGTGCTCCTGCGCCATCCAGAAGCCCCGGTGCAGGCCGACGCCGTGGTGGTGGCTGATGGCCCCGCCCAGGGCCAGGCAGCTCTCCATGGCGGCGCTCCAGATTCGCCGGTAGTATTCCGCCTTGTCGCCCGGCGGAAAACCCACCAGGGTGAGATAGAGCGCCGTTCCTTCAGGGTAGACATGGGAATAGTGCCCCGAAGCCAGCGCCGTCCCTTCTACTTCCAGCAGCGCCTTCTGCATGGCATAATAGAGCGGTGCGGCGTTGGTCCAGGTGGTGGAGACCTCGATGGTATCCACCAGGGCCCCCTGCCTGAACAGTTTCGAAGCAAGGCCCACATCAAAGCGGGTCTGCAGCCAGCGCTCCAGCGGCGCGGGGCCGGCAGCCACGCCGCCCGCCTCGCGGGCCAGGGCAGCGGCCAGTTCGCTCTCTGCTGCGATGATCCCGGAGTTGCCCTCAAAGAGCAGGATAAGGATCACCCGCCCCGCCGCCGCCTCACAGTCGGGGAAGTGATGCGCCGTCTCGGCGGAATCATAGATCCGCACTACGGCGGGACGCGCCCCGGCCTGGATGAGCCGGCGGGTCGTCTCCAGGGCCAGTTCTACGGTCTCGAAAGCGTAGGAGCTGTAGATGCGCTTTTCCGGGCTGGGCCAGATTCGCAGGGTAATCCCCGTAATCACCCCCAGGGTCCCTTCGGAGCCGAGAAAAAGGTGATCCACCCGCGGGCCCGTGGAAGCGCGCGGCAGGTCGCGGCCGCGGATCACCTTTCCGTCGGGCAGCACCGCCTCCAGGGAGACGAGTATATCTTCGATCTTGCCGTAGCGGGTGGAGAAGGTTCCCGCCGCCCGGCAGGCCGCCCATCCCCCCACGGTGGAGCAGCGCAGCGACTGGGGAAAATGGCCCCCGGTAAAGCCGCGCCCGTTTAGATACTCCTCGTAGCGCGATCCGTTCAGGCCGGGCTCAACGGTGACCATCAAATTTTCTTCATCGAGCTTTAGAATCCGGTTCATCCGCTTTAAGTCCAGCGCGATACCCCCCTGCAGCGAAACCGCCCCGCCCAGCGCTCCCGAGCCTTCGCCGAAGGGAGTTACCGGCGCCCCCTCCGCAGAGGCCAGTTTGAGCACCCCGGCCACCTCGGCGGTGCTCTGCGGCCAGACCACCAGGTCGGGCAGTGCCGGGGCTTTCCCTTCGAGAAACCAGAGTGTGCCCATGGGCCAGTAATCGCGGCAGGTGGCCAACCGGTCCGCTCCCGCCGCCGAGACGCCCTCGCCCCCCACGATGGCACGAAGCTTCTCCGCCAGGCGCCTATAATCAAGTTTGCGAGATCGCTCTTCTTGAATCGTTCTGGAGAGATTTTCCGGCAAATTTCCTCCTCCTTTCGGCGATAAGACAGCCGGTAGTGCAGGGCCGCCTATCTTTTTAGGATTCATTCATTATCTAATCTCCCTTTTCGACATTTTACACCTTAATCCCTATCCCCTGGCTTCTTTTGCTTCGTAAAGATCATGAGATACTCATGGACCTTGTTCACCCGAAACACTGCCGGGTAGCCCAGTGGGCGCAGCCGGTTATACTCGTGGCGCCGGTCCCAGACAATGATATCCTCCAACTGAAAACCGGCCGGTTTAAGGGCTGAGCAGAGATCCATATGCAGGGGATAAAAGCGGTTCTTTTTGCGCAGATCCATAACCACGACGGCGCAGGCCCGGCCCGGTTTCAGCACAGCATGCGCCTGGCGAAAAACCGCAGCCAGGCCTTCGAGAAAGGTCTCGTAATCGCCCGGGCGGCCCAGATCGGCGCTGTGCTTCCCATAATTGCGCTGCCTGCCGCGGTCGGCCGAGCGCTTTTCCATAAGGATATCCCAGTAGGGCGGTGAGGTGAGAATAAAGTCTACGGAGTCCGGTTCAAAGTAGCGCCCCAGGTTGAAGGCGCTGTCATGATAGATGATGGGCCTGATCCCTCTTTCTCCGGCCGGGTCGGCCTCTTCAGAGCTAAGCCGTTTCTTGAAAAGCGCCAGGTAGTGCTCGTAGATTTCAAAGCCGATCCCCTGCCGGCCAAGATTGTAAGCACCCAGAAGGGTCGTCCCCGTCCCGGCAAAAGGATCTAGCACCACCTCGCCCGGGGCGGCGGTAAAGATCTCGATGCAGCGCCGGGCCAGCTGCAGGGGAAAGGCTGCCGGATGGCTCAGCCGCGATTCTGCCGGAGAGCGGCGCAGATCGCTCCAGACACTGATGCTGTAGCGGGTCCATCTCTTTCCATCGAGTTCATTGCAGCGTTTCCTGCCCTCACCGACGACGCCCACCCCCATATAAACTTATTCGCACCGGCGGCAGAATTACCCTGCAAAATGATCAGAAGGCGCCTGCAGCAGGCAACCCTTCTTTTAGAGAAATAAGTGTAATATCCGCGAGGGCAAAGTAAGCGCTAGAGCTGCAGCTCCACGATGTCCTGATCCTCCAGAGGATAATCCCGGGCTACCGCCTGCCCGTCAAAACGCGATGAGCCCCAGACCAGAGCGCTTTTCAGCTTTTTGGGGAAATCTTTATGGACCAGCTCTGCAAAATCGAGGACGGTGCCGCCCTTGCGCAGGATAAAGGGGCGCTCCTTATCTACGGGCCGCCCTACGGCCTTGCCGTAGATGCGAATTACTCCCAAGATTTCAAAGAGTCTTTGGCGCAGCTCCTCCAGGCCCTCTCCCAGGCAGGAGACGGCATCAATGGTTAGATCGGGCCTCAGCTCGCGCAACAGCTGCAGGTTCTCTTCGCTGCCCGGCAGATCGATCTTCGCAGCCACGATGAGAAAGGGGACCGGGGCGATGATCTCCCCCTCCTCGGAGAGATCGATGACTTCACGATCCTGAAGCAGCTGCAGGATCCCCTCAAGCTGGTCCAGGCATTCCGGCGAGGCGGCATCAAAAATAATGAGCAGGGCATCTGCCGCCTTAAATGTGCCCGTCAAGCCGGGCGGAATCGCTTCGGGCGTTACCGGGGGGGTATCGACGAGCTGTACATAAGTATCTTCATAAGGCATCATCCCGGAAACCGGCAGGGCGGTAGCGAAGGGATAATCGGTCACCTTAACCTTGGCCCGGGTCAAGGCGCCCACAAGGGCGGACTTGCCGCTGTTGGGATAACCGGCCAGAACAATCTGTCCCGCCCCCTCCCGATCTACGGCAAAGGGATCAGCGGCCCGGGCGGCTTTTTTCTTCTTGCCCTCTTCTTTCAGGCGGGCAAGACGTTTTTTGATATCGGCCTGCAGCTTTTCGGTGCCCTTATGTTTGGGGATAAGGGCTAGCATCTCCTGCAGCGCCGCCTCTTTCTCTTCAGCTGTCCTGGCATAGCGGAACTTATCCTCGGCAGCATGGTACTGCGGGGTAAGATTAGCCGGCACAACTCACCCTCCTTCTAACGCTGATCACGCAGTTTAAAGAAAAGAGCAGCGGGCCGCTGCTCTTTCATGTGGTGCGCCCGGCAGGTATCGAACCTGCGACCTCCTGCGCGTCAAGCAGGCGCTCTCCCCCTGAGCTACAGGCGCATGGGCGTTAAAATCACCTATCTTCCTT
>CAZQVX010000056.1:0-8587 GCA_964596845.1 uncultured Syntrophomonadaceae bacterium
GAACTGGGCCTGGAGCTGGGGTCGCCCGAAGGCATCCTGATCCTGGATTCCGATTCAAGAACGGGGCTTTCTCTAAGCGATGCCCTGGAACTAAACGATCGCATCCTGCTTTTGGATCTCACTCCAAATCGGGCGGACTGCCTGGGCCTGCTGGGAGTAGCGTACGAGGTGGCGGCTTTAACGGGCGCTGCGGTGAAGCACCCGCCGGCTGAACCGCCGGAGAGCCGGGATCATGTATCGGAAGCGCTGCGGATAGAGCTGCAGGAGCCCGCGCTCTGTTCCCGCTACACCGCCCGGCTCATCGAGGATGTAACCGTGGGGGCCTCACCCCTCTGGATGCAGCTGCGCCTGCTCAAGGCAGGCCTGCGTCCCATCAGCAATATTGTCGACATTACCAACTACGTCATGTGGGAATACGGGCAGCCGCTGCATGCTTTTGACTTCGGCCTGACCCGGGGCGGCGAAATCATCATCCGCCGCGCCCGCCCGGGTGAGCGGCTGGTCACTCTTGATGGGGCGGAGCGGTCCCTCGTTGAGGAGGTTCTGGTTATCGCCGACACCGCCGGCCCGGTGGCCCTGGGCGGGGTCATGGGCGGCGAAAGCACCGAGATCAACCCCTCTACCCGGGCTGTTTTGCTCGAGGCGGCTCTCTTCAATTCCATCAGCATCAGGCGCACCGCCCGCCGTTACACCATCCCTTCAGAAGCTTCTCAACGTTTTGAGCGGGGGGTAAACCCCGACTGGGTGGCGGAAGCTTCGGGGAGAGCGGCGCTGCTCATGGCGGATCTGGCCGGCGGGAAAGTGCGCCGGGGACTGCTGGACAGCTATCCCCTTCCCCTTAAACCCCGACGGGTCACGGTGCGCCCCCACCGGGTGAGCGAAATTCTTGGCCTGAAGATCCCGGCGGCAGAGGTGAGCGATATCCTGGGCCGCCTCGGCTTTACCGTGGAGGCGACGGGCCGCAGCCTCGAAGTGACGGTGCCTCTCAGGCGCAACGATATATTTTTGGAAGAGGATCTGGTGGAAGAGGTGGCCCGCCTTTACGGTTATGAGAAGATCCCCGCCACCCTGCCACGCGGCGAACTTCTGGAAAGCCGCGAGTCGCAGCCCGAGAGGCTGCAGGGCCTGGCCCGGGACACCCTTACCGCCTGCAGCTTCAATGAGATCATCACCTACTCGTTCATCAGTCCCGCCGCTCTGCACAGCCTGCGTCTCTCTGAAGGCGATCCCCGGCTTCTAGCCATCCCCATGCAGAATCCGCTCTCCGAGGAGCAGAGCATCATGCGCACCACCCTGCTGCCGGGTTTGCTGAAAACGCTGCAGGATAACTTTCACCGCCGGGAGATGGATCAGCTTCTTTTCGAGTTGGGGGCGGTCTTTCTGCCGCGGCGCCTGCCTCTGGATGAGCTGCCCCAGGAAAAATTGCATCTCTCTCTGGCGGCGACGGGGCGGCTGCCGGAAGCGAACTGGTACAGCGCCTCCCAGCCCGCAGGTTTCTATGTGATAAAGGGAGCGATTGAAACCCTTCTGGACCGCTTTGGCATAGGGGGTGCAGAATACATCCCGGCGGAGCTGCCCTTTGCACATCCCACCCGGGCGGCGGTGATCATGATCGGGGGAGAGGAAGCCGGTTTTATGGCTGAACTGCGACCGCAGTTGGCCGAGAAATGGGATTACCCGCAGCCGGCTGCAGTAGCTGAGCTCGATCTGGATCTGCTCATTTCCAGGGCTGACCTGATTCCGCAGGTGGCGCCGCTGCCCCGTTATCCCGCCGGGCTGCGGGATATAGCTGTGATTGTGCCCCGCTCGCTCTCCGCCGGCGAACTTAAGAGCGCTATCCGCGAGGCGGGCTCCGGCCTGGTGGAGCGGGTCGCCCTTTTCGATCTTTACGAGGGGGCGCAAATTCCCGGAGACCGGCGCAGCCTGGCTTTTACCATCACTTATCGCCATCCCGAGCGGACCCTAACTGAAGCGGAGATCAATAGCGCCCACGGAGATATCGAGAGGGCGCTTTCCAGGCTGGGGGCGGAACTGCGTCGCTGAGTGCAGCAGGATATCGGAAAACTTTTCGCGAATAGATGGTCAAAACCTGGCGGCGGGCGGGAGGAATTTTTTCGTGGAGACGAAAAACCGGGTAACGGTAACCATTATGGGGGACGAATATATTATCAGGGGGAGCGGCCTCCCGGAATCGATGGAGAAAGCCGCTCTTTATGTAGATCGCATCATGCGCACCCTGTCGGAAAATAACAGGCAGCTAAACGGCTACAAGGTTGCAGTTCTGGCAGCGATCAATCTGGCTGACGAATTGCTGAAAGAAAAGCAGATCTACCCTCATTTTGATCCTGAAGAAAAGGAGAGGGAGGGAGAAGATGAACTGGTTTGATTATCTGCTTCTGGCCATAGTTGCTCTATACCTCGTGGGGGGGCTGGTCCAGGGGGCGCTGAAACAGATCTTTAACCTCTTCGGCTTTTTTATCGCCCTGGCTCTGGCTTTCCTGGGGACGCGCTATCTGGGCGGTTACGGCGCCGCCTTGCTGAAGCCTGAGTGGTTTTTACCCTACGAAGAGGTACTGCAGAGCATCGGGGTGACCCTTAAGCCTGAAGGGATGATGGATCTGGCCGGGGCAGCCCTTACTTTTCTCGTGCTCCTGGTAGCCCTGGTGCTGCTCATACGGATTGTGGTTCACTGGCTTTCTGCAGTAAACAAGGTGCCGGTGATCGGCTTTTTTAACCGCCTGGGCGGCGGGCTTCTGGGCCTGCTGACAGGTATACTCATCTGCTTTGCCATTGTGAGCACAGCCTCGCTGCTGCCGTTCCCCTTTCTGAGCGACGCTCTTAAGAGTTCTCTGGTGGCCGGATACATGGATCTTTACCTGCCGCCGCTGGTTGCGGGGGTTAAAACCGCCTTGATCGAGTTTTTCCTGCGCGGCCGGGCCGGCGGTGAGATCTGAAGGAAGGATGTCTAGAGGGGCCTTGGATAACTGGGAAATAGCTGCAGCCCTGGAGCGGATGGCCGGGCTGGTGGCTTTACAGGGAGAAAATAGTTTTAAGGTAAGGGCATATAGCCAGGCAGCCCGGCAGGTGATCCGTTTGCCGGAGCCCCTGGCTAAAATAATTGAGGAGGGCCGCCTGGAAGAGCTGCCCGGAATCGGCAAAGCGCTAGCGGTGAAGATCAGGGAGCTGGTGACCACCGGGCAGAGTTCTTTTTTAGCCCGGCTGGAGGCAGAGATTTCGCCGGAACTGCTCACCTTATTATCTATCCCCGGTGTGGGTTACAAGACAGCGGGCAAACTGGTGCAGGATCTAAAATTAGAAAGCCTGGATCAGCTGGAGGAGGCGGCGCGGCATGGTGAGGTGGCCGGGCTGCCCGGTATGGGCCGGGCGCTCCAGGAAAATATACTGGCCTTCTTCGACGGGCGGAAGGGTGAGGCGGAGCGGTTTCACCGCGGTGTGGCCTTGCCCCTGGCCTTGCAAATGCAAACCTTTTTGGAGCAGCTGCCCGCGGTGCTGCGCAGTTCGCCCGCCGGGGAGGTGCGGCGGGGCACGGAAACCGCTGCCGAAGTGGTGATGCTGGCATCGTTAAAGGATAGATCGCCGGAGAACATGGAGCCGCTTCTTCGGAATATGCCCGGGATCAGCAGGCTTGAGCGGGCGGAGGGCGGTTTTTACCTGAGCACCCTGGTGGGCATGCCGGTGCAGATCGTCATCTGCCCTGCTGCAGAGTACCCCACTCGCCTGGCCCGGCTGACAGGCTCTCCGGCGCACTGGGAGCAGCTGCAAGCCTGGGCCGCCGGAGCCGGTTTTCAGCTGACCGGCGAAGCCCTGATGAAAGAGGGGCGCCGGGCGGCTCTGGATACGGAGACAGACCTTTACCGCTCCCTGGGGTTCTCCTTTATTCCGCCTGAACTAAGAGAAGGGCGCGGCGAACTCGAAGCTGCCGCTGCCGGAAAACTGCCTCGCCTGGTGGAGCTTTCCCAGATCCGGGGGGATCTCCATCTGCACAGCGATTGGAGCGACGGCATCGCCACCCTGGAAGAGATGCACGCGACTGCAACAGAGATGGGCTATGCCTATATCGCTGTAACCGATCATTCCCCATCGCTTAAGATTGCCGGCGGGCTTTCCCTGGAACGGCTGGCCCGGCAGGGGGAGCAGATTGTGCGGCTGCGCCAGGCCGGCGGCTGCCACATCTTTACAGGATCAGAGGTTGACATTCTTTCCGACGGCTCCCTGGACCTGCCCGATGAGGTTCTGAGCCGGCTCGATCTGGTCATCGCCTCGGTGCACAGCAACTTCCGGCAGAGCCGCGATGAGATGACTGCCCGGATCTGCCGGGCCATGGAGCATCCGGCGGTGCAGGTCATCGGTCACCCCACCGGCCGCCTCATCGGCAGCCGCGGCGGCTATCAGGTTGATGTGGAGCGCCTCATCGAGAAGGCTGCCGAGACGGGCACAGCGCTGGAGATCAATGCTTCACCGCAGCGCCTCGATCTTTCTGAGAAGTATTTGGGTCTGGCTCGCAGCAAAGGGGCGCGCCTGATCGTAAATACCGACGCCCATTCCACGGCCACAATGGCGGATATGACTTTCGGGGTTACCGCTGCGCGGCGGGGCGGGCTGGAGGTTGGGGACATCTTGAACACCCTGCCCCTGGAGCAATTTCGGGAAGCGCTGTCTTACAAGCGCCGCCGTAAGAGATGAATCCGGTGCTGCCGCCCCTGGAGCCTCAATTTTACCGGCAGGATATCCTGGCTGTGGCGAGGTCTCTTCTGGGACAGTTGCTCTGCCGCGAAACGCCCGCCGGACTGGCTGCGGGCCGGATCGTGGAAACAGAGGCTTACCTGAGCAGGGAAGATCCGGCCTGCCACGCCTTTCGCGGAAAAACCGGCCGCAATGCCCCCATGTTCGGCCCTCCGGGGCGGGCTTATGTCTATTTTATTTACGGCAGCTACTATTGCTTTAACGTGGTCACCGGAGCTGCCGGCGCCGGCGAGGCGGTCCTGGTGCGGGCCCTGGAGCCGCTTTACGGGATCCCCCTGATGGAGCAGCGCCGCGGCAGGGGCAAGGGCGAGCGGCATCTGGCCGGGGGGCCGGGCAAACTCTGCCAGGCGCTGGCCATAGACGGAACGCTGAACCATCACGATCTGCGCCGCCCTCCCCTGTGGATAGCCCCCGGAGAAGGGGCGGCAGAGAGGGAGGTGGCTGTCGGTCCTCGCGTCGGAATTACCCGGGCCGCCGATAAGCCCCTGCGTTTCTATATAAAAGAGAGCAAATACATCTCGAGGAGATAGCCGGAAGAATATGCCCCCTGTGATCACCGAGCGTGAGATCAAATCTCTGGAGTTCGATGCCGTCAGGCAAATGCTGGCCGCACTCACCGTTACTCCTATGGCGCGCCGGGCGGCGGAAGCACTGCTGCCCTCTGCAGATCGCCGGGTAGTGGAGCGGCGCCTGCTCGAAACCGGTGAGGGGCGCCTGCTCTGTGCCAGGGGCTCTTACTCACCCGCCCCCGTCAGTGATATTAGGCCGGTTGTAACGCGGGCTGAAAAAGGCGGAGCCCTGCAGGGGATAGAACTGGCTGCAGTGAGCACTTTTTTGAAGGGAGTGCGGCGCTGCCGGCGTTTCTTTAAAGATGGTGAAAATGGCGAAATCTATCCCCTGCTGGCCGGGATCGCCTCCATGCTCGAGGGCTGTGACGCCTTGAGCGGCGAACTGGCCCGCTGTATCGGACCCGACGGAGAAGTGCTCGACAGCGCCTCTGCCGAACTGGCTGCATTGCGCCGCCGCGAGCGCCGTCTTCAGGAGTCTATCCGCGAAAAGATGGACTCTTACCTGCGCAACCCGGCGCAGCGAAAACTGCTTCAAGAGGCGCTCATCACCATTCGCGGCAACCGCTTTGTCCTGCCGGTGAAGCAGGAGTACAGCCGGCAGATCAGCGGAGTGGTGCATGATCAATCCGCCAGCGGGGCTACCCTTTTTATCGAGCCCCTGCCGGTGGTGCAGTTGCAAAATGAGCTGACCGGCGTGCAAAACGAGATCAGCCGGGAGGTGGAGCGCATCCTCAGGCTGCTGAGCAGCCGGGTGGCGGAGGCTGCCGGCGCCCTGCACAGCGACAGCGCTCTTTACGGCCGCCTGGATCTGGCCTGTGCCCGCGGGCGCCTCAGCCTGGAGCAGAATGCCGCCCCGCCGCAGCTGCACCTGGGCGGCGAAGAGTCTCTTTACCTGGAGCAGGCCCGGCATCCCCTTTTGGGCGCGGCGGCGGTCCCGCTGACGGTTTCCCTGGGCGAAGAGAGCTGCGTCCTGGTCATTACCGGCCCCAATACCGGGGGCAAAACAGTTACTCTTAAAACGGTAGGGCTGCTGGCAGTGATGGCCCAAAGCGGGCTGCATATCCCGGCGGGGCGCGGGAGCCTTATCTCTGTCTTTCAAACCATTCGCGCCGACATCGGCGATGAACAGAGCATCGAGCAGTCGTTGAGCACATTCTCGGGGCACCTAAAAAATATCATCTCCATCCTGGAGCAGCACGGCCCCGCATCATTGGCTCTCTTCGATGAGTTGGGCGCGGGGACTGATCCTTCAGAAGGGGCGGCGCTGGCTATGGCTCTTCTGGCTGAGCTGGTTCGCAGGGGCGGGCTTACGGTGGCGACAACGCACATCAATGAGCTGAAACTCTTTGCTCAGGTCCGGGAGGGGATGCAGAACGCGGCCATGGAATTTGACGAGAAAACCCTGGCGCCGACATACAGGCTGCTCCAGGGGATTCCCGGGCGGAGCAATGCCCTGGTTATCGCCGAGAAACTGGGCCTGCCGCCGGAGGTGCTGAAGGAGGCCAGAGGGATGCTTGTGCGGGGCCACGAAGAAGTGGAAAGAGTGATCAGCAGCCTCATCGGGCAGCAGCAGCGGCTCTCCCGGGAAAGCGACGAAGCCTCACTAGAGCGCCAAAGGGCGGCCTCGCTGCGCCGTGAACTGGAAGAGGAGAGAGAGAAACTGCGGATCAAAAGGGAGCAGATCCTGGGCGAGGCGCGCGATGAGGCCCGCAATATGGTCCGGCGGGCCAGGAGCACCACCGATCTGCTCATCCGGGAACTGCGCAGGCTGAAAGCGGAGGGAGGCGGTGAGGAGACCCTGGGCAGGGCTGAAGAAGCGCGGCACGAACTTCAGCTGCTGCGCCGTGAAGTGGAAACCGAAAGGGAACTTGAGGAAGCCCCCATGCTGCCGGCCTCTGAACTGGCTGTGGGTAAGACCGTCTTTGTGCAAAGCCTGCAGCAGCCGGGGGAGATCCTTTCTCTATCCGGGGAGGAAGCGTTGGTGCAGGTGGGCACGCTCAGGGTGCACCTGCACCAGAAAGAGCTGCGACGCCGGCAGGGTTTGGGCTGCCCCGCCGGATCTGAAGCCCCGCCGCGCAGCAGCTACACTGTTGAGAAGAGGGTCGAGATCCGGCCTGAGATCAACTTGCAGGGCAAAACTGTGGAAGAAGCAATTCCGCTGGTGGATAAACTGCTCGATGATGCCCTCTGGGCCGGCCTGGGGCAGGTTACGGTGATCCACGGCAAGGGGACAGGGAAGCTGAAAGAAGGGCTGCGCGACTATCTGCGGGAACATCCGCTGGTGAAATCCCTGCGCGGCGGTGAAGCCGGGGAAGGCGGCAGCGGCGTCACCATTGCCGTCATGGTGGGCAGTTCCGTGGATGGCCGGTAGGATTTGCCCATCCCGGTCGAGAATTCTTTTTCCGGAGGGATGAAGCTGGAGCGCTGCTATCTGGAAGAGCTGCTGTTAAAACTGCTGGAGCCGGGGCTTTACAAGACTACCGGGCAGCTGGTGCAAGAATTCAGGATGGAATTTCCCGCCTGCTGGCGCGAGTTGGAGGAGGAGGGCAAATGCCTTTTCGGCGGCGCCTGCGGCGCCTACCAGCAGCCCTCTACCCGGATCAGCCAGGCTCTTTTCAACCTGCCTAAAGAAAAATGTCTCTGCCGCCGGCGGGGGGAGGAATACAGTTGGAGCGCCCCGTAAAATTAACCCGGGGGTAGGGGGGACCGCCGGCGTCTCGCGGGCGGTGAATACCTGCAGCAGCCTGTCGGTTTGTAACTTGCCGGTTTGCTTGACAGGGTGCGGCAAAAATCCTATAATCCAGATAGAAAGAAAGACTTGTCGGGGTGGCGGAACTGGCAGACGCGCACGTTTGAGGGGCGTGTGGTGAACACCGTGGGGGTTCAAGTCCCCCTCCCGACACCATCTGAATTGCCTCGTGGAGAGTGCTCTCCACGATTTTCTTTATCCTGGTGATAAACGACATATATAGCAAAGAAGTGGCTGACTGATCAATAATCCTTCGAAATAATTGCTTCGTGCCTGTCCAGCCTTTCCGTATTTTGCTTGTAACCGTTCAGCAGGGCTCCAAGTTTCTGACCATGGTCGTTTTCGATTCTGATGACGGTGTTTTTAGTGAATTGAACATCTGCTTTAACTTCCGCCAACTCATCTTTGGTGGCCAGGGCAGGCAGTGTTGTCTTGATCTCTTCCATTTTATAAATTTTATAAATATCCCCAAAGGTGATCACAATATCACCGGGGCCGGCCGGCG
>CAZQVX010000057.1:0-8522 GCA_964596845.1 uncultured Syntrophomonadaceae bacterium
GCCTCCACCTCATCCATGAAGTGCGAGACGAGGACAATAGTCAGGCCGCGCTCCCTTAACTGTAAAAGCAGATCCCACATCTGGCGGCGGGCGCCGGGATCGAGCCCCGTGGTAAGCTCATCCAAGAAAGCGACGCGGGGGTTGGCAATAAGCGCCAGAACGACGGAGAGCTTCTGCTTCTGCCCGCCGGAGAGGCCGGATACAAAGGCCTTTCGCTTGTCGGACAGCTGCATTATCTCCAGGAGCTCGCCGTAAGGGACGGGCTGGGGGTAGAGCGAGGCGAAGAGATCGCAGATCTCCCACACCCGGACCCGATCCTGATAGGCGGTGTCCTGCAGTTGCACACCCATCACCCCGTAGAGTGCTTTCCGCTCTCTCCAGGGATCGAGCCCCATCACCTTCACCTGGCCGCTGTAAGCCCGGCGCAGGCCTCCGATGCACTCCACGGTGGAGGTCTTACCGGCGCCGTTGGGCCCCACAATGCCGAAGATCTCCTGCTCGTAAACGCTGAAAGAAAGTTGATCCACCGCACAGAAATCTTTGTATTTAACCGTGAGCCCGTTGACCTGGATCACATCCACATCCATGACGCCTTCATCCCCCTTATTCCCCCAGTGGAGATATATATGTAGAAGAATCCCGAAAATTTATCCTCTGCTGCACTCCGCCGCTGCTCGCCTGAAGCTGCTGCAGGGTAATAGCCCCAAGGTTCAGATTCCGGACATATTCATCATTGAAATAGGAGGCTTCAAAAATGTCAGGCCCGGCCTCCCGGACAGATTTGACCAGGGGCAGTTTGAGCTCCCGCTCCTGCCCGGTCATCACCGGAAAGCCGAAGTAGCTGTTCACATATTTCAAGGGGCCTTTCTCCAGGGTGTGCTTCCCGATAAACTCCAGGTGCTCTTTTAGCCGCTGCAGATTGTAATGGCTGAGGCTATCTTTTTCCCGCTTCAGCCGCCGCCTGATGTAATCGCCGAAGGCAGGATCTATCTCGCAGCCTATGCTGCTCCTGCCGCAGGCCATCGCCGCCAGCATAGTCGTAGCGGTGCCCAGGAAAGGATCGAGCACAGTGTCGCCCATAAGAGAGTACATATTAATGAGGCGAAAGGGCAGCACAAAGGGGTAGGCTGCGCTTCTCTTTCTTAAGTTAGAGCCGCCCAGGCCCTGGCCGGTCCCCTTTAAGTCCCAGAGGTCAGAAAACCACCGGTTCCGCTCCTCCCAAAAATAGCAGCTCTCTCTTCTCGCTCTCTTTTCGGCAGGCGTGGGAAAGGCCCTCTTCTCCCCCTTGCGGAAGATGAGGATATACTCATGCTCTAAGGTGACGTAAGCCCCGGCAGGGAGCATCCCCGAGCCCATGAACTTGTTGGGCGCGTTGGTCTGCTTACGCCAGAGGATCGCCGGCAGAAGATCAAACCCCAGCCCCACGAACTTGTCCTGAATACGCGAGTGGTTGGCAAAGAGCTGAAAGCGATCCTTGATCGTGCGCACGGCGTTGCCGATGTTGATACAGGCAATGGCCCCTTCTTTCATCACCCGATGTAATTCGGCCCAAACCTCATCGAGGACCAGGTGCATCGATTCAAAGGCTTTTCGGGCGTCGCCCTGATCAAGGTGAAGGCCCGCCTCAGGCGCCAGCCCGGCAAAGAGATCATCCCACATTTCGATCATGGGGTAGGGCGGCGAGGTGATCACCAGGTCGATACTCTCGTCCCCGAGGGCACTTAGTTTCCGTGAATCTCCGTAGATAATCCGGTGCGTTGTCTGCAAAGCTGCACTTCCTTTTGTCCCCAGGCGCCGGGCGCCCGGGGGCGATTGCCGGTAGTTGAGCACCCCGATAATCGGGCCGGGCGGGCGGGGATCCTCTTGAGCCCTACCTCAGCATGCCGGAAAAGGAGCAGCGGGGCGACTCACCTGGGGTATGATTTATAGAGCTGCGAGATCAAGTACCCGAAAAGGTTCAATCTCCGCAAGGGCCATACTTTAGATTCCTCGCGGGCTTTCTCCAGGTAGGATTCGATCTGTTCTATTAATTCGGGATGTTCCGTCGCCACATCGTCCTGCTCGGCCAGATCTCTATCCAGGTTGTACAATTCCAGGGCGGCCCCGGGTCTGCAGCGGATGGCCTTCCACGGCCCCATCCGCACAGCCTGGCTCGAAGCCCAGGTTTCATGGTGAAATTCCCAGTAAAGAAAATCATGCTTTTCTTGTTGCTCAGGGTAACCCAGCAGTTCGGGCAGAAAGGAAAGCCCATCGATATTGCCGGGGGTCTCTGCCCCGGCCAGACCGGCAAAGGTCGGCATGATATCCCAGAAAGCCCAGGGGTGATCGCTGATCCGGCCCGGCTCAATTACACCGGGCCACCAGGCAATGGCCGGCACCCGGATGCCTCCCTCGTGCAGGGAACGCTTTATCCCTGTCAGCGGGCCGCTGCTGTTAAAAAAGCCGGGGTCGGCGCCGCCTTCCTTATGGGGACCGTTGTCGCTTGCAAAAAGGATCAGCGTGTTCCCGTCTATATCCAGTTTTTTAAGCAGGGCCTGCAGCAGACCGATATCACGATCCATGCGGGTGATCATGGCGGCATGGCCCTTCTGGGGCTCGGGCCATTCCTCTTCAGCATAAATGCCGTAGTCAGGGACCTCCATCCCTTTCCTGGCTTCGGAGTTGGCGTGGGGGATGGTATAGGAGAGGTAAAGGAAAAAAGAGGCATCCCTGTTCGTTTCCACAAATTTAAGAGCCTCCGCGGTAAGCAGATCGTGCGAGTATTCCAGCTTGACCCTGGAGGCACCCAGGCCCCACCAGGCTTTTTTATTTTTTAAATGAACCTTTTCAGTATCTCGCCACATGAACTCTGGATAATAATTATGTGCGTGCATCTGGTTGAGGTAGCCGTAGAAATAATCAAATCCTTTGTTGTTGGGAATTCCGGTGGAGCCATCCTCGCCAAGGCCCCACTTTCCGATCAGAGCGGTGGTATAGCCGGCCTCCTGAAGAATCTCGGCAACAGTGGTGTCCTCAGGTTCCAGGGGGATCTTGGCATTGCCGCGGATACGCGTGTGGCCCGTATGCAAACCCGTCAACAGTGCGCTGCGGGAGGGGGCGCAAACGGGGGCCCCGGCATAGGCGGAAGTAAATTGCAGCCCCTCGGCAGCCATCAGATCGAGGGATGGGGTTTTGATCTGCTTCTGTCCATAACAGCCCAGATCGCCATAGCCGAGATCGTCCGCTAAAATAAAGATAATATTGGGCTTGCTACCGGTAAAAAGCTGCTCTTCCGAGAATCGCGGGTAAGACGGAGCATGCGCAGTTGCCCATATCTCCCGGTCGGCTATGGAATACTCCGCTTTCGGGAGGTAATAACGACCGGGAAGGAAATTCATTGCAGCAGCAGCAGGTGCCCCGATCAACAGCGAAAGCGCGCCGGCAAGGCAGAGCAAGGCGGCAACAGGGCTGCTGCCGGTAAACCTGCATTTTATCCCCCGGAAAAGGTTGGACTCCGCTTCCGATCTCATTTTAACAGTCATCCCCTTTTCGGGCTTTTATCATGATTTCAACCACGCATCCCTCCTGTGGGCTGTTGCAAACCGCCATTGTTCTTCGATATTTCTTTATTTCTTGAAAACTTTCCCTGAATCCTTTAAACCGGTGACTTTCAAAAGCAAGGAATGAAAAAGGAGGCGAATTTCGCCTCCTGAATCAGTAACCCTTTATTGTAAAAAACGGCCTTTCGTCCGGGCCGGTTTATTTTTCACTTCCTGCTCCGGGGCAACCGCCTTGACCGTGGCGCCCATGCCCCTGCCCAAAGCCCTGATGCTCTCCCTCGCAATCTGACACTCTTTCCTGTATCCGCTCTCTCACTGCATCGGGCAGCTCTTTAAGGCACTCACCCCTCATGGCTTCGCGCCCGGCCTTGAACTCTTCACGGAGGGCCGCCCTGGCTTCTCTCTGCTCCCTTGCCGCTTCGGGCGACTGTTTAAGGCATTCCTCCCTGTTAGCCTCGCGTCCGGCTCTAAACTCCTCGCGCAGCGCGTCTCTTTTTTCCCTGAATTCCTCACGGGCCGCCCTGACCTGCTCCTGCTCTTCAGGGCTCAGGTTTTCACATTCGTTCCGGCAGATTCCCTGGTTGCCCTGCCCGTACCCGCGGTTCTGGGCGCGGCCTTCGTCATTGTTGGCGGCAAAACCCACCTGGGCCGCCAGCACGACTACCAGGAGAAGTGCGATAATAATTACGGCTGCTTTCTTTTTCATTTTTCCACCCCCTTTCGTGTTAAGCCTATTATAGCCGCCGTTTATGTCAAAACTGTGACATATTCTGAACAAAACAATGAATTATTAGCCCCCACCGTAGGGTGCAAAATTCCAAGGTTAAAGTGGGACAAAAAGTTACGTCCCCGTTGTCCCACAAAAAACGAACTCCTTCGGGCTGCGCCCTCAGGATGACAGGGAGGGGGAAGCCATTGGCAGGGTGAAGCTGAAAGTGCTCCCCTCGCCGGGAATGCTTTCAACAGCGACGCTTTCGCCGTGGGCCTCGATGATCTCCTTGACAATGGCCAGGCCCAGGCCGGTACCGCCCTGCTTGCGGTCCCTGGAGCGGTCGATGCGGTAGAAACGCTCCCAGATATGAGGCAGCTCTTTTTCCTCGATCCCCACCCCGTAATCGCACACCGAGACCCTTACCTTTTGCCCACCGGCGGCCCGGCCCACCACATCGATCTTTCCGCCCTCCCAGGAGTAGCGCAGCGCATTTTCCACCAGGTTCAAAAGGACCTGCATGATCCTGTCGCGATCCGCCAGCACCTCAGCCTCCGGGTCGATGTCGACCTCCAGCGCGATCCCCTTTTCCTCCAGGCGAGACTGCAGCCCCGCCTTTAGCTCCTGGGCCAGCCCCTGCAGGTTGAATGCTTCCTGGTGCAGTTTTATCCCCCCGGCCTGCAAGCGGCTCAGATCGAGCAGATCGGAAATGAGCCGGTTCAGCCGCTCAATTTCCCTGCGGATAGTCTCCAAATACCTGACTCTTTCCGCGTCACCGGCGGTTCCATCCAAGAGCGCCTCCGAGTAGCCCCGCAAAATGGTCAGAGGAGTGCGCAGTTCGTGTGAAACATTGGCGATAAAGTCCCGGCGCATCTTTTCCAGCCGCTTCGTTTCGCTGATATCCCGGACCAAGCCCACGGCGCCCGGTTTCTCCTCGGCTTCGTCCTCTATGGGAGAAACCTGGATGGAGTAGATGCTTTCTCCAATCCTGACGGCAGCGGTCTCCGGCTCTCCGCCGGATAAGGTCTTTAAGAAGGGCGCGGCCAGCCCCTCCCCCCTGAGAGCCTGCTCTATTGGCACACCAGGCACCGTGGCGACGGGGTCCAGCCCCAGCATATCCCGGGCGGCGGCGTTGAAATAGGTAAGCTCACCGGCGCTGTTTACCCCGACGACGCCCTCGCGCATCCCTGTGACCATGGATTCAAACTTTTTCTTGCCCCGCTGAAGGGCACCGATAGTCTTCTCCAGCCGCCCGGCCAGGGCATTAAGCGAGCCGGCCAGCTGGCCGATTTCGTCTTCAGAGCTGACGACGACGCGGCCGCTGTAATCCCCCCGACCCATGCCCTGCGCCGCCCCGGCCATCTCCAAGAGAGGGCGGGAAAAACGCCGCGAAAAAAAGTAGCCGGCCGCAGTGGCCAAAAAAACCGCCGCCAGGCCGCTGATGAGAACATACTTCAAGAGGCTGTTCACGGTGGCGTTGATCCCCGTCACCGGGGCGTGCAGGTAGATGGCCCCCAGGGGCGCCGCCCCCTCCGGTCCGATGGGGACCCCCACGGTGAGCATTTCCTGGTCAAAGTCGGCCTGGTAGCGCCGGGTGACGGTCTTCTCGCCGCGGGAAAACCGGCCCACCTGCTCATCCGAAAGCCTGAGCCGCCGGCCGTGTTGGGAGTGCCGCCCGCCGTAAGATGCCATGACCACCACGCCATCTTCATCGACCGCCCAGATCCGCGCGCCCAGGGATCGATCCAGGGAGATAAGCAGATCGGCAAAGCCGCCCTCGCTGATCTTTCCCGCAAAATAGTCTTCAGCCAACAGGGCCAGTTCGGCGCCCCGGGCGGTAAGCTCTTTCTCCTTTTCGAGAAAAATATGCCCCGAGATCAACCGGGGCAGCAGCAGGGCGATGACCAGCATGGCCGCAGCGATGACGGCGATATTCATGAGCAAAAGGCGGTTAAATACGCTCTTTTTCAATCTTTACCTACCTCGAATTTATAGCCCACGCCCCAAACCGTGGCAATATCCCAGGCCCGGCCGGGGCCCAACTTTTGGCGCAGCCTTTTGATATGCGTATCCACGGTGCGCGTGTCGCCGGTGTAATCATATCCCCAGATTTGGGAGAGGAGCTGCTCCCGGGAGAAAACCTGATTCGGCCGCCCGGCCAAGAGCCAGAGCAGCTCCAGCTCCTTGCGGGTCAAGGCCACCCGCTCACCCTCTTTGGTCACTGTAAATTCGTCCAGGTTGACCACCAGTCCCGGGTGATGCAGCAGGCGGGGCTCGTCGCCGGTCCGGCGGCTCCGCCGTAACACCGCCTTGACCCTGGCCACAAGTTCGCGCGGGTTGAAAGGCTTGGTGATATAGTCGTCCGCCCCCAGCTCGAGCCCTAAGATCTTGTCGTAGTCCTCGCTGCGCGCGGTCAGCATGATCACGGGCATCCCGTAGCGCTGCCGGATCTCCCGGCATACATCCCAGCCGTCTCTAACGGGCATCATGATGTCGAGCACTACCAGGTCGGGGTTATGCTGCGCAACCCGGCTGAGCGCTTCTCCGCCGTCCCGGGCGGTGATCACTTGAAAGCCCTCTTTTTCCAGGTAGAGGGCGATGAGGTCAACGATACTCTCATCGTCATCGGCAACCAGGATCTTCTCCTGAACGGACTGCATGCCATCCCTCCCGGCAGACTATCTTCTGGCCTTATTTAACCATAAATAGAGGTCTGTTGTGAAGCGCCCTGATCCGGCCTGGCACGGATCGTCATATTGGTGTATGTTTAGTATAGCAGAAATACGCATTTAAACAGAGTTGGAGGATGTGCCGGTGTTTATAGGCCTTTTCAGCCAAAAGTTCAGGCTTGTGCGACGGCTGCAAAGCAAAAAAAACCGGGTCTATCTGGTGGAAAATGCGGCCGGGCGCTTTGTGCTGAAGCTTTACCGGGCGCCGCACCACCTGAACTCCGCCCGGGAGTATCAAGTGCTTTTAAGGGCATACCGCTGTGGGGTGGCGGTCCCGCGGCCCTGCGCCTTTATTGAAGAGAAAGCCCTGCTCATGGAGCATATCCCCGGCGAGAATCTCTGCGACCTTCTGAACCGCCGCTGCCTGGAGGAGTATGCGGAAAAGCTGGCTGCATGGTTCGCCGCCTTTCACCGCTGTTTTCGCCGCGGTTGCGGCAGGGCGCTGCTCAGGGGGGATTCCAACCTGAGGAATTTTGTCATGCGCGGGGACGGCACTCTTTTCGGGGTTGATTTTGAAGAGGCGGCGCCGGGCAACCCGCTGCAGGACTTGGGCCGGATCTGCGCCTCTATTCTCGACACAAAGCCCATGTTCACACCCAAGAAGGCCGCCCTCTGCCGCCGCCTCATCGCCTGCTACGGCGGGCTGACGGGGCAAGAAGGGCTGGAAGCCCGCCTCATTACAGAGACGGCGGCAGCGCTTCGCGAAACATCCCGCCGCCGCCCCCGGCAGCGGGACTACCTGCTTGAACAGGCGGCCGGACTCGAGAAGGGCCGGCGGAGCATTATACATACTCGCCCATAAACTGCTTGCCTAAAGCTAAAGGCGCAAGAGCGCCGTCCCGCGTCCAACCTCCCCAGGGGGTGAGGGACAGGTAAGAGGGGCCTGAGGTGATCAATACAAGACCTCTATATTGTAGCGCCGCAGCAGGAAAAAAAGTCCCAGCGAAATCAGAAAAACCACCACCGCCGCAAGGCGGTGATTGCCGGTAAAGGGCTGTTTCTCCAGAAAGCTCCGCCGGGAATAGAGCCCAAAAGCGCGGCCCTCCATAGAGATAGTCAGGGCATCCACCTTGCTCAAGGCGGAGAGCACCAGCGGCACAAAAAGATAGCGGACCATCAATGAAAAATTCCTTAAAGACACCTTCTCGATATCGATCCCCTTGGCCATCTGGGCATGGCGCACCTGCTCCAACTCCAGGAAAAATAGCGGGATAAAGCGCAGCGCCGTGATGAGCATGAAGCCGTAGCGGTAGGGCAGACCCGCCTGCATGAGGGCGTAGCCCAGCCGGTTGGGGTCCGTGGCGGCCACAAAAAGGTAGCTCGAACCAATAATGTTTAAAAAGCGGGAGACCAGGAGCAGTCCGTGATTCAGCCCAAGAGACCAGATCTCGAGGCGCAGACCCAGCAGGTTTTTTTGCCAGAGCAGGGCCCCTTCTTGGACAAAAATTATATGTACCAGAAAAATCAAAACGCTGAAGATGAAAATGAACCTGAGCTTGCGCCAGAAAAAAGAAAACCCCAGGCCGGCGGCCCGGTAGCCGGCCA
>CAZQVX010000058.1:0-7022 GCA_964596845.1 uncultured Syntrophomonadaceae bacterium
AATCGCGTTCCCACCGGTCTGTAGCGGCAGTAAGCGGCATAACGCCCGGCGAAAGCTCTATTACGGGGAGGAAGAAATCTATGAACGATGGAAATCAAAATAATGAAACGTCCCAAAAGGGTAAGCACCGCCTCTTGATCGGCATTCTCATCGGTCTGCTCGTCCTGCTGACCCTGTCCCTGGTTGTATTGGCCACACCTTTGAAAGAGGTCTTCATCAAGAGTAAAACTACGCCGGAGATTTCACTGGAGCTGGTGGAAGAGCAGCTCCAGGAAGACGGCAGTTACCGCTTTGAGGTGGAGGCCCTGCTAGCGGGAAGCCCGCAGCCGGAGGTGATCTTTAGCCGCGATGACAGCGACGGTGCGGCGGGCGAGAACCGGGTCTGGATCCTACTGGAGCCGGGCGAACAATATACCCTCACCGCCGAAGCAATAAGCTCCGCCGGCAGCGCCACCGCCCAAATTGAGCTGGAAACAGAAGTCGATCCCCAGGAATCTCTGGACCAGGATGATCCTGCAGACTCTAAGGAATCTCCGGACCAAAGCGGCACTGCAGGCTCCAAGGAATCTCCGGACAAGAGCGGCACTACAGGCTCCAAAGGGAGCACCACGCCTCCAGGATCCAGCGCTGATAAAAATTCCTTGCCCATAATTACAGCGATCAAATTCAACTCAGACAAGTTCACCGCCGGAGAAACCTACAAAACAACCGCCGAGGCCAGCGATCCTGACGGGGATCCTCTGACCTACAAGTGGAGCGGCGACGGAACCCTCTCCGGAGCCAAGGGCAGCTCCGTAAACTGGACCGCACCGAACACATCAGGAACATACAAGATCACAGTCAAGGTGGAAGACGGGCGCGGCGGCACCGCTACCATGAGCAAGGCAGTTACGGTCAACGATCCCGTACAAGCGCCAAAAACGAAGAAGACAAAAACCTTTGCCCCGGTCAAAGGGGGTGAAAGCGGGTGGATCGCCGAAGGTGACCATATAAAAACCCACGCAGCATATGCCGGTGATAATAATAACAACAAGATGGTGCGGGGCTGTATCAGCTTCGATATCAGTGAGTTGGCCGGCAAAGAGGTTGCACTAGCTGTGCTGCGCATGAAGAACCCCAAAGTATATGGGAATCCCTCCGCAATGGGAAACCTGGTGATGGGCACTGCGCACTGGGGAGCCAGGCCGCTCATAATAGAGGATTACAACCTTTACGGAGCAGGTATCGGATGGCCTGAGACCTATGATGTTACACTTACCAGCAAACCAGATGGTGGGACCGGGTACGAGTTGGCCAGGGAGTTGCAAAAATGCATCAAGAATAGCTTGAACCGTTTCCAGTTCCGGTTCCAGTTTTCTGGAAATCAATCCAACAATAACTATATTTTCGATGGCGTTCAATACGAGTTCGAAGATATTTCCCTCTATGTAGAGTATTACTAGAGGCGCCTGTTGCCAATAAAGTGGTGCCCGGGGAACGGAGATCTTCATGCGTCACCGCCCCGGGCATTTTTATATAACCGCCCCTCCAGCGCCTAGAGACGGTAAGCCACGTGGAAGGCTTCGTGGATCGCCTCCGCCGCTTTGCGGGGCCGATCGCAGTCGCCGATGGCGTAAACCTCTTTCAGCAGGGGTTTAAGAATCCCCTCCAGGGGGTTGTACGGCCGTGCGCCGGCGGCGATGATGATCGTGTCAAGGTCCTCCATGGCCCACTCCTGGTCGCCGCTGCGGGCGGAGATGGATCTTTCCCCCACTGAGATAACCTCGGTATTTGTCTTTATCTCCACGGCGGGGTTTTCGTACAGCCGCCGAAGCAGCTCTCCGCGCAGGGAAGGGCTCTGCTCTAAGGCGAGTTCACTTTGCATCTCCAGAATAACTACCCGGCGGTCTTCCCCCTCTTCTCCGGTCAGGTAGGCAGCCGTCTCGCAGCCCACCAGCCCCCCGCCGATAATGGCTACAGATCTTCCCGGATGCACTCTCCCTTCAAGCACATCCCAGGCGGTGATGGCGTGACGGGGATCAATGCCCGGCAGACCGGGGATCGCCGGCACTGCACCGCCGGCTAAAATCACGGCATCCGGCTTCTCGCGCATGATGCTCTCCTCAGTGGCCGTGCTGTTCAGGCGGATATCCACGTCGAGCGCTTCGACGCGGTGGATGAGATAGCGCAAGATCTCACCGAAACGCTCCTTGTGCGGCGGCTTTCGAGCCAGCCGCCCCTGACCGCCCAACTCGCCGGAGCGCTCGAAGAGGACCACCTTATGCCCCCGCTCCCGGGCGACCCGGGCCGCTTCCAGCCCGCCCGGTCCTCCTCCGACCACAACCACTTTTTTGCTGCGGCGAGCCTTGACAAAGGGGAACTCCAGCTCTTTGCCCGCCCGGGCGTTGTAGATGCAGCTGACGGGCTCGTCGAAAACCAGCAGGGGATCCGCACAGAGCTGGTTGCATTCTATACATTTGCGGATATTTTTGATCTGGCCAAGTTCGACCTTCCTGGCAAAATGTGAATCGGTGATGAGCGCCCGGCCCAGGGAGACAAAATCTGCTTCGGCGTCGGCAATAAGCCGCTCTCCTGCTTCGGGATCATGGATCTTGCCCACGGCGATCACCGGTATATTTACTTTATCCTTAATTTCGGCGGCATAGCCGGCCAGCGGTAAGGGCTCTTCGTACATGGTGGCAATGATGGGCAGCGGCGATCCGTAAACCCCTACAGATACATGCAGGGCATCAACGCCGGCCTGTTCCAGAAGCTTTGCAAATTCGCGGCCCTCCTCGGGGGTAATCCCGCCTTCTACCCCTTCGTCGGCATTTATGCGGTAGATGATGGGGTAATCCTCACCCACAGCGGCGCGAACAGCTTCATACACTTCCATAGGAAAACGGCGGCGAGCTTCGGGAGAGCCGCCGTATTCGTCGGTGCGCTTGTTGCTGTAAGGTGAAAGAAACTGGTTGATGAGGTAGCCGTGGGTTCCATGGATCTCTACGGCATCAAAACCGGCTTCGCGGGCCCGCCGGGCGGCGTGGGCAAAGGCCTCCACCAGGCCCTTGATCTCTTCAACTTGCAGCGCGCGCGGCAAATCCCGGCAGACGGGGCAGGCTATCTCCGACGGTGCCACGGGCTGCAAGCCTGTTTTTTCTGCGGTGGTCTGACGCCCGGCATGATGCAGCTGAATTACCGCCCTGGCCCCATGTTTTTTGATCGCATCGGCCAGGCAGCGCAATCCGGGAACAAATTTATCGGCCCAGATGCCAATTTGATGAGAGATAGCCTTTCCTTCGGGGGCCACTGCGGCGACTTCGATGATAATCATCCCGATACCGCCCTCGGCGCGGGCTCCGTAGTAGCCGATGAGCCGCTCGTTGATAAAACCGTCTTCCTGAGCATAGTTTGTGCCCATGGGCGGCATGACCATGCGGTTGCGTACAGTCATCTTCCCGATGCGGCCGGGTGAGAGGAGATGCTTGAAACCGGTGGTTCCTTCCTCCTTACGCTGCTGTTTTTCTTCAAGTAGGGTGTCTGCCATGTCTGGTCCTCCTGTTTATTTGTCACCTGCAGGGATATATATCTGCCAATTTTCTTTAGCTTTTTCTATTTCGGGCGTAGTTATGCCCTTTGAAGGATAATCTCATGGCTTAGGGAAGACAGTATGAATTACATGATAGGGAGTGGTCTTCGATGGATTTTTGTCCGAAATGCGGCCGGCAGATCTCGGGGGGGGGCGCCTGTCCCAATTGTTCACCTGCCTCCCCACCACCCGAAGACGAAAGTTTTTTTAATTCACTTTTTGATTTCAACATGAAGGAAATGATTACGCCTAAGATTATTCGCATCCTTTATATTATTGGGGTTGTAGTCATCGGCCTGCTCACCATTGGCGCCCTGGTAAATGCCATCGGTTTAGCTGCTCAATATGAAAGCGCGGGAGCAATATGGTTGTCCATAATTCTTATTCCCCTGAGCGCTCTTTTGGGAGTGATCACGCTGAGGGTCTGCCTGGAGGTCATCATGCTGCTCTTCAAGATCTACGATAAGCTAAAAGAAATTAAACCTTGAGAAGGGCTGTCATATAAGCCGGTCCACTTCATTCCGGTAGGGCATGGAAGCCTGGGCGCCCTCCCGGGTCACCGCCACGGATGCTGCTACAACAGCCTGCCGTGCTGCTTCTATCGTTGTCAAGCCGTGAGCGATACCCGCCGCCAGCCAGCCTACGAAGCAGTCGCCGGCGCCAACGGTGTCCACGGGCTGAACGGCAGGCGCCAGGACCCGGCAGATCGCTCCCTCCCCGGCAATAAGGGCGCCGCAGGCGCCCAGGGTGATCACGACCCTGCGGCAGCCTCGGGCTAGCAGTATCCCGGCAGACTTCTCCGTGTCGGCCTCTCCCGTTAGCATCTCCGCCTCGCTCTCATTGGGAATAAGCGTGTGCACCAGGCTCAGCAGGCTTTCCGGCAGCGCCATGGCCGGAGCGGGATTGAGGAGAAAGGGGACCTTCAGCTTTTCAGCCAGCTCCGCAGCGGCAGTAACAGCCGCCAGGGGTATCTCCAGCTGGGCGACGACAGCACCGGCCGTGCTGAAGATCTCAGACGCTCTGTGGATATCTTCGGGGCTCAGCGCATCGTTGGCGGATCGAGCCACGGCAATGAGGTTCTCCCTCTCCCGGCCGCCCACGAGGATGAGGGCGACACCGCTGGGAAACCCGGCGCGCCGGCGGAAAAAACGGGTGTCGATCCCCTCCCGCTCCAGCCCCGCCCGGGCGGATTCGCCCCACTCGTCCTCCCCATAGAGGCCGACAAAGCTGACCCGGGCCCCGGCCCTGGCAGCGGCGACAGCCTGGTTGGCCCCCTTGCCGCCGGCAGAGACCCCCAGTTCGGCCCCCCGCACCGTCTGACCGGGCTGGGGCAGTTCGGGGCAGACCAGCGTCAGATCCCGGTTCGAACTGCCCACCACCACAATGTGCGGTTCCCTGCTTTTCATATCGCCTATCTGCCCCTTTGATTAATTTTCTTGACTGAGTAAACGCTCCACCGCCGCCCGGTCGGGGATGCGATCAAAACCGCTCATCCTGGCGCAGGTGAGCGCCGCCGCCGCCGAAGCGAAACGGGCTGTCGCCCGCAGATCCTTCCCCTCAAGCAGCCCCACGGCATAAGCTCCATGAAACACATCGCCGGCGCCCGTCGTGTTCACCACGGGGACCGGAAAAGACGCTGTCGTAAAGCGCTCATGTGGTGTCACCGTCAGGGAGCCGCGCTCGCCCAGGGTCTCGACAACCACCTTCACATCCCCGGCCAGCACCTTTGCGGCAGCCCCTTCAAAAGTCCCTATTCCGGTGTGGGCCTGCAGGCCTCCCTCGCCGCAGATGAGGATATCCGTCAATTGGATCAGCCGGTTCATCTGCGGCGGGACGGCGCACCCGGGCTTCTGCAGGTCCAGCAGGACCTTTTTGCCCGCCTCGCGCATCCACCGGGCGGCAGCGAGGGCCGCCTCGGGATGGAATCCGTCCACGATTAGTATCTCCGCAGCAATAAGGTAGGAGCGATCCAGCTCCGAGACGAGCAGGGGCTCTCTCCGCAGCCGCCGGTTGGGCATGAAGGTGCGCTCACCGCTTTTATCGCTGATAAAGACAAGCGCCACCTGCTGCTCGGGGGCATCGCGGCGGACCAGAGCCTGCAGGTCCACCCCGTAATCCGCCAGCGATCTGTACTTTAACTCTCCCAGGGCGTCATTGCCCACAGTGCCCACATAGCCGGCCCGGGCCCCCAGACGGGCAGCGGCCACCGCCGCCGTCCCCGCCGGTCCCCCGCCCTGGATGGCAATATCCGTTGCTTCCTCCTCCGGCTCCCTGCGCTGCAGGGAGCTGACCCGGACAGAGATGTCCAGGCAGCGCAAGCCCAGCCCGATTATGGAGCAACCCATCGCTAAATCCCCATCTCCCGGCGGAACTCATCGGCCAGGCCCAGATCGATAGGGCGGTAATCGATCCCTTTGGCGATGATCCGCAGCAGGCGGTCATGGACTTCAGCGGCGCCGCGCCCGCGATAGAAAGTGCTCAGCGGATCGCCTGCAATCTCTTCGCGGATCCGTCGGGCCAGGGCATAGTAAAAAAGGATGGCGTTCAGCGATTGAATGTAGGCCTTCAGGGGATCCTCTTTCTGGGGAAAGATATCGGGCTCGTGGATGCCGCCCCGGGCATCCCAGTCGCCGGTTAGCTGCAAATATGTTGCCTCCAGAGCATCAAAGAAGTGAATAGTGCCGAAAATACGATCGTTGTCGATACGCCCTTCACAATCGTTTTCGTGACGCAAAAAAAGCCGCCCCGCTGTGAGTGTTTTGGAGACGGCATCGGCGACCCTGCGGCCGGAGAGGTAAACATGGGCGTCTTCAATGTTCACCCCTATCTTGTTCAGGTAGGCGGCGGGGTCGATCCCGGGCATGGCGGCGATCTCCGCCTCCACCTCACAGGCCATCTGCAGCGCCTCCTCCGCCGTCTTGATCACGGTCTGCTCGGGAGCGTCATAGGGTTTGAATTCGATGGAGATGCCGCAGCGCCCCTCCACCGCCAGCAGCAGATCTCTGTAGCACTCGCGGGTCCAGGCCCACTGCTGCGCCGGTTCGCAGACAAAGGAGCCGTCGTAGCCGTCTCGCCCGGCCCAGTTGTTCTGGAAGCGGGCGCCCAGCCTGACCCCGTACTTTTGGGCGCGGCGCAGGATCTCGAAGGCTGCCTCCCGGGCCTGGGGATCGGCCGAAGCGGGGCCGCCAAACCTGAACAGCGGGTGGCTGAAGGTATTGGCGCCGATGGAGACAGCCTGCATCCCCCGCTCCGCCAGGAGCGTCTCCAGGCAGGCGGCATGTTCATCGGAGAATTCGCCGGGGTAATGGAAAGAAGCACCCCGGACCCCCAGCCGGTAAAGAAACTCCAGCGCCTGCTCCATGGTCAGCGTCCGCACCTGCTGGACCGCTGAAAACCGGTCGCCCAGTCTGCCCGTCAGGTACCAGACGCCGGCAGAGCAGGTCAACCCCTCCAG
>CAZQVX010000058.1:7122-8449 GCA_964596845.1 uncultured Syntrophomonadaceae bacterium
CGACCCGGCTTCCAGGTGCGCGGAAAACCCTTTCTTTTTCCCGGTGAAGTTCAGCAGCACCAGGATGCGCTCTTCTCCCGACTCCCGCAGGTAAGTGTAGATACCGCCGGGCGCCTGCTGCAGCGACCGGTAGTGCCCGCATGTCAGAGCCGGGTGCGCCCGGCGCAGACGGATAAGCTCTTTGTACCAGGCCAGCAGTGAAGAGGGCTCCGACTCGGCCCGCTCCGCATTAACCTCCCGGTAATCGGGGTTCACCGGCAGCCAGGGCTTAACTGCGGAGAAGCCGGCATAGGGCTCGCTGCTCCACTGCAGCGGCGTGCGGGCGCCGTCCCGCCCGGGATGGAAGGGCCAGTAGGTCACTCCCACAGGATCCATGAGTTCGCGGCGCCTGATGCGCATACTGCGCATGCCCAGCTCCTCACCCATATAAAGAAAAGGTGTGCCCCTCAAGGTCAGCAGCATAGCCGCCGCCACCCGGGCCCGCGCCTCCGTCCGCCGCCCCGCCCTGTACCTGCTGATGTGTCGGGGGTTATCGTGATTGGAGAGGAAGTAACAGGGCCAGTCGTCCTCGCCTAAGAGCGACTGCCAGCGCTCCACGGCCCCCCTGAAAGCGGCGGCAGAATAGTGGGCGAACATGAAAGAAAAATTGAAAACCAGGTGAACGCCGTCCCCTTTGGTTCCGTAGTAGCGGGCCGCCTCCGCCGGGTTATCCATAAATACTTCCGCCACAAGCGCTCGCCCGGGGTAGCGATCCGCCAGCCTGCGCATCTTCAGGCCCACCTCCACCGCCTCCGGCCGGTCTTTGTCATAGAGATGGCGCTGCATCTCGTAGGGGCGCTTGCCGAGACACAGCGGATTGCTCCGGAACTGTTCATCCTTGAATACATAATTCAAAACATCGATGCGAAAACCATCCACCCCTTTGGCGAACCAGAACTCCATAGCACCCAGGACCGCCTCTGCCACCTCGGGGTTGCGCCAGTTCAGATCGGGCTGCTCGGGCAGAGAGTTGTGGTAGTAATACTGCTGCGTTTTCTTATCCCAATCCCAGGCCCGTCCGCCGAAGACCCCCCGCCAGTTGTTGGGATAGCGCCCGGGCTTGGGCGCGTCGCGCCAGATGTACCAGTCTCTTTTGGGGCTGCGCCGGCTGGAGCGGGATTCGATGAACCAGGGATGCAGGTGCGAGGTGACGCTGGGGACGATATCCATGATTATGCGCAGCCCCCGGCGGTGGGCCTCCTCCAGCAGAAGGTCAAAGTCCGCCATGGTCCCATACTGGGGGTCGATCCCCCGGTAATCGGCAATATCATAACCGAAATCATACTGC
>CAZQVX010000059.1:0-4044 GCA_964596845.1 uncultured Syntrophomonadaceae bacterium
CCGGCCAGAAAACCGTAGCTCTCCTCATAGCCGAAAATAAAGCTGAACTCTCCCGTCTCTTCAAATTCTTTCATTTTCTCACCGATATATTTAAATCCGGTCAGAGTCTCTATTGTCTCCACTCCATAGCTCTCGGCCACCTTGCGGCCCAGATCGCCGGTGACGATGGTCTTGATCATGACTGCCTTAGGCGGCAGCGCCTTCTTTTCACTCAGCCGTCCCAGAATATAGTCAAGCAGCAGAGCGCCAATCTGGTTGCCCGTCAGCTGGACATAGGTTCCATCAGTGCCGCGGACAGCGCAGCCCACCCGGTCGCCGTCGGGATCGGTTGCCAGAGCCAGATCTGCCTTTTGCCGGCGGGCCAGCTCCAGGGCCATCTTAAAAGCTTGCGGTTCTTCGGGATTGGGCGTTTTCACGGTGCTGAATTGCGGGTCTGGAACCATCTGCGCTTCGACCGGCGTCAGATCGATGTAGCCGCGCTCGCGCAGCAGAGCGGGGATATGGACCGCCCCGGCGCCGTGCAGCGGCGTATAGACCACCTTCAATTTCGTCTGCGGGCTGGAGAGAGAAAGCGACCGGATCGCCTCCAGATAGGGCCGGTCGATCTCCGGCCCGATAAATCGGACCAGTCCGTTTTGTTCCGCCTCTTCCCAGGTGATGCTCCTGACATCATCAAAAAGATCCACCTTGAGTATAGCTGCAGCCACCTCGTCAACAAAGGGCGAGACTGCCTGGCCGCCGTCGGGGCCGTAGACTTTATAGCCATTGTATTGCGGTGGGTTGTGGCTGGCGGTGATCACGATCCCGGCAGCACAGCCCAGTTTGCGCACGGCAAAGGAGAGCTCCGGCGTAGGGCGAACTCCCTTAAAGAGGAGTGCCGTGATCCCATTCGCCGCCAGGGTCAGGGCGGCGTCAACAGAAAATTCACGGGAGAAACGGCGGGTATCGTAAGCGATGGCCACTTGTTTGGCCTCCCGCCCCGGCCCCAGGCTGTTGATGTAATCGGCCAGGCCCTGGGTGGCCCGCCGCACGGTATAGCGGTTCATCCGGTTCAGGCCGGCCCCCATGAGGCCGCGCATCCCCCCGGTCCCGAAAGCCAACTCTCCGCTGAAGCAGGCGGCAATCCGCCCGCTGTCTCCCGTCATGCCTTCCAGTTCGCGCCGGTACTCAGGATCGAGATCGGGGCTGGCCAGCCACCTGCTGTAGCGCTGCTCCGGAAGCTCCTCCCCATCCGCCTCCACCCGGCCAAAGTCATCCTCATAACGGGTAATGTCATCCTCACCAAGATAGCTGCCGCTCTGCACCTCGATCACCTCCAAAAGCTCCCCCCCGGTATTCTCCAGGCGGTGTATCGCTCCGGCAGGGATAAAAACGGTTTCACCTTTACGCCGCGGCAGCTCTTCATCCCCCACTGTGACCAGCGCCTCCCCCCGGATCACCACCCAGTTTTCAGAGCGGTGCCGGTGGCTTTGCAGGCTAAGCCGTTTCCCGGGCTCTACGGTGATCCGTTTCACCTGATAGCCCTCTCCGGATTCCAGAGAGGTAAAACTGCCCCAGGGCCGGTAAAGGGTGCGGTGGTGTAAAAATTCCTGATAACCGCCCTGCTCCAGCTCCGCAGCCAATCCTTTTACCTCCTGGGACCGCTGCAGCGGACAGACCAGCAAAGCATCGCCGGTTTCCACCACAGCCATATTCTCCAACCCGATAGCGCCCACCAGTCGGGATCGGGCCAGCACCAGGCTGTCGCGGCTGTCAATAAGCAAAACCCGCCCTTCACAGCGGTTGCCCGCCTCATCTTTGGACGAAATCTTGTGGTAAGCGTCAAAACTGCCCACATCACTCCAGGAGATCTCCGCCGGGATCACCACCACATCAGCCGCTTTCTCCATGATCCCATAATCGATGGAGAGCGGCTCTATTCCGGCATAGGCTTTCCTGATGGAATGATCGCACGAAAAATCAATACTGTCGAGGGCCGCCGCCATATCCGGCAGATAGCGCCGGTAAGCATCAACGAGGGCCCCGACCCTGAACATGAACATGCCGCTGTTCCATAAATACCGGCCCTCTTCCAGGTAGGCCTCCGCTTTTTCTGCATCGGGCTTCTCCACGAAGCGCTCTACCAGAAAAGCGCCCCCCTCGAGCGGCCGCCCCCGGCTGATGTAACCGTAACCGGTCTCCGGATACTGCGGAGTAATTCCGAAAGTAACAAGCCCATATTTTTTGGCGGCCGCCTCGCCCTGTGAGAGAAGATCCCTATACTGCTCCCCATCGGGGATGAAATGATCTGACGGGAGCACCGCCATAACCTCCGCCCCGCCCGCACGGCTAAAGAGGTACCAGGCGGCGGCCCCGATGGCCGGCGCGGTATTGCGCGCCTGCGGTTCATAGAGCAGGGTCACACCATCCGGATCGAAGCCTATGCCCGAAAGCTGGCGGCAAATCTCATCTTTCTGAAGGGTATGCGTGACCACAATGATTCTCTCCGGCGGCACTTTCGGCGCCAGCCTGGCCGCGGTCTCCTGGAAGAGGCTTTTTCCGCTGCTCCCCAGGGCCAGGTACTGCTTCGGAAACTGTTCCCGGCTGAGCGGCCACAAGCGGGTCCCGCTGCCGCCGGCTAGAATAACGGCGTACATTCAAGGTTCCTCCCCGAAATAAATATGATATTGAATGGATTGTTTATATATCTTCTTGCTGTGGTGAGGCCGCCCCGGCCACCTCGCCCAGCCCGGTAAAGCCCTGGTGCGAAGCCAGGTGCATTCTGTGCAGTGCCATGAGCAGGGCCAGTGCTGATTCGCCGCCCTGATTCAAGTTCACCCCACCCGGCATCAACCCGTCGCAGCAGCCGCCGCTGCTGAAATCATAGAGGGGCTGATGGACATCGTTGTTGCCGAAGAACCAGTTAAAGGACCAGTCCATGGCGATCTGCCAGCGGGGTTCACCGGTAGCCAGGTAGGCCTGGGCACAGGCATCCACCAGCGCTGCGGCATCGAGGGGCTGTTGATCAAAGCGGGCCTTGCGGCTGCCGCGGCGGTACCAGCCGTTGTTACCCACCAGGGAAAGCTGCCCCCCGGCGGGATCGGTCTGGATTGTGATAAGCCAGTTCAGTGCGCAAAGCCCCGTCTGCAGCATCTTTTCATCCTGCAGGTAGCTCCCCGCAGCGATGAGAGCCTGGGGAATCCGGGCGTTATCATATGCGACTGTCTCTTCAAGCCAGAACCAATCTTCGGAGGCGTAACCCATAAACCGTCGAAGTAGCCGGCTGCTCAGCTCTTCCAGAAGGCTGCGCGCCTCAGGGTCCCCGCCGAAGCGGTTTAGATAATGGATCACCCCGGTGATGGCGAAGGCCCAGGCCCGGGGAGAGGTGAAGGAAGGCACCGGCAAAAGGCACTGCTTGAAAAGCGGGGTCACCAGGCCTAAGAGAGAGTCATCGGGAGGGTGGGCAATGGTGTAACCTAAAGCCCAGATGCTGCGCCCGTGACTGTCCTCAGAGCCGGTTTCTTCCTGCCACTGGCGCTGGTAAGAGAGGAAGTTGCGCATTTGTCCTCTCTCCTCGTTATAGGCATGCAGCAAAAAGCTCAGGTAAGTCCGGTAAAGAGGCAGTATATTTTCCTCTTTAAAGAGGCGCCAGTTCATCACCGTGACGAGCAGCGCCCTGGCATTGTCGTCAGTGCAGTATCCGTATCTCCGATCGGGCACCGTGTAGAGGGCATGCTGGAAAAGGCCGGTATCGTCCGTTAATGTCCGCAGGTGGTCCAGTCTGATCTCCGGCAAAATGGCGCTTTCGGTTACCGCCAGGCTTTCGACGGTTTTTTTGGCCGGGCTGCTGTACTCTAAAAGCGATTTTTCAAAGGCGGCGGCGTAGCGGCGGGCCACCTCTCGCCAGATCATCATCCGCCCGTATTTGTAGGAGAGTTCGCGCATGCGCGCCCGCATCTCCTCATCCTGCAGCAATTTGATCAGGCTGTCGCCCATAGCCTCACTGTCGCGGAAGGGCACCAGGCAGCCGCGGCCGCCGGCCAGCAGTTCCTGGGCATACCAGTA
>CAZQVX010000059.1:4144-8433 GCA_964596845.1 uncultured Syntrophomonadaceae bacterium
GCCTGAAATCTATCCTTGTAAACCGGGGAGTCGAGAAGAGGAACATCAGGAGCCCCGTGGGGAATCATCACGATCTTGGACGAAGGAATGTCGTAAACATCCTGCAGTAATTTTACCGCCATCTGGGCTTGCACCACCACCAGAGCGGATAGTTCGCAGATGCGGGCCAGGGTTTTTCGCTGTCCAGGCTGGGGATCGGCCAGGATGGTGTGAAAAGTGGTCACCACCGGCTTTTTCAGAGAACGGAGCAGATGGATGATGTAACTGCCGTCCTCCCCGCCAAATATGCCGAATTCATGCTGCAGGCAGACAACGTCGATGGGCGAGACATTGATAAAATCTGCCGCCCTCTGGTAATCGCCGCGATGCTGATCGCGGATATGGAAGCTGACCTCCCGGCCATACTGATAGCCCTCGGGCCGGTTATTGAGGGCGATCACTTCAAAATAATGCTGATCGCCGTTGTTGTTGCTTTCGCTGTAGATCTGACGAAAATTTCCTGTAAGATCCGCCGTATAGGTGGCAATACCGCAGCGGCGCGGCGGGTAAGTAGAGACAAAGGCCACCTTCAAAGGCTTGAACAGGCTGCCGATAAACATTACAACACCTCACAATTATATTTCCCTGCTTCTATCCTTAACTTTTCCCTAATTATATTTTAAAATGATCTGCCGGTAGACCTCAAGATAACGCTTCACCATCACTTCAACAGTGAAGTTGGCTTCAACATGGCTGCGGCAGCGCCGCCTCGACAGCTCCCCGATCCGTGAGAGAGAGGCGGGCGCTTCTGCCGGCCCCTCTATGAGGAAACCGGTTTCTCCGCTGCGGATCAGTTCGGGCATGGAGCCACGGCGACAGGCGATCACCGGGGTACCGCAGGCCATCGCCTCCACAACGCTCAGGCCAAAAGGTTCTTCAAAATTGATCAGATGGAGCAGGGCTATCGCCCCCCCGAGAAGAGCACCTTTATCGGCGGGGCCCACCGATCCCACATACCTGATCTGGTCGCCATCCAGGTAAGGGGCTACAAAGTGATCGAAATAGTCCTGATCCTGAATAACCCCGGCAATGATGAGCGGCAATCCGATCCGCCGGGCCAGATCGACAGCCTCGGCGGCGCCTTTGTCCCGGTGAATCCGCCCGAAAAAGAGCAGGTATTTCCCCGGGCCGGGCGAAAAAGGAAACTGTTCCAGCGGGATCCCGTGATAGACGGTAGCGCTGTAGTCAAGGCCGGGACTGCGATCGGCATCGCTGATGGATATGTAATTCGTCCGGCGGTTGTACTTTTGGTAAACAGGCAAAATTTTCGGCGAGGAGAAGCCGTGGATCGTAGTCACCACCGGCGTTTTTACCAGGCCTGCATAGGTCAGCGGCAGGAAATCAAAATGGTTATGAATCAGATCATAGCGCTCCGCTTCTTCAAAAAGAGCTGCGATATGCAGGCATTCCCACACCTTCGCATCGAGAGAGGGATCTTCGGCATAAGGCCGCGGCGCCACCGCCTTCAGATGAGCCCCGGTCTGCGAATCCGCAGTGGCATAAAGAGTCACCTCCACCCCTTCCCGGACCAGGCCTTCGGTCAGCCAGCTCACTACCTGTTCCCAGGGACCGTAATGGCGGGGCGGGGTGCGCCAGGCGATGGGAGATAACATCGCTATTCTCATCCCAGGCATCTGGGACTCCTTTCTTCCGGAGCCGGTTCATGCAAGAGATAATCCAGCATCTCATCAAGATGAGCTGTAGCCAGGCAGACGGTAGAGTCGGCAGCGCCGTAATAAACCATGAGTTCGCCGGTGGCCTCATTTAGCACTGTCCCCGTGGGAAAGGTCACTCCGGGCACATCGCCGACTCTCTCATAAGACTCGCGGGGACCGAAGACCCATTCTTCACTGCGGCGGATTATTTTCCATGGTTCCTCCAGATCGAGCAGGGCCAGGCCGACGCGGTATAGACTGCCTGAGACAGTTCCCCGGACCCCATGGAATATCACCAGCCATCCCTCCGGGGTTTCGATGGGCGGCGGCCCCAGGCCGACGCGGGAGCAATCCCAGCATCCGGGACGCACGGGGATGAGTATTTTGTGATCGCCCCAATACTTCAGATCCGGCGAGAAGGCGATCCAGATATGCGCTTCGCCCCGGATAATGGGACGGTGAATGAGAACATAACGATCCTTGATCAGGCGGGGAAAAAGTGAGGCATCCTTATCCTCGGGAGGCAGCATGGCCCCTTTGCGGACAAAGCTGCGCAAGTCCTTTGAAAGGGCCAGCGAGACCATGGGCCCATCTTTCGAAAAAGAGACATAAGTCACGGCGAACTCGTCGCGCTCGGGCAGCCGGACAATGCGGGGATCTTCGATCCCCCACTGTTCTTCGTGGCAGACCGAATCAGGCATGAGCGTGGGTTGGTCGTCAATCTGCCAGTTGGTAATACCGTCTTTGCTTCGGGCAAAAGTAAGATGTGAAAAGCCCCGCATATCCTCAACTCGCACCAGCAGCCAGGTCTCGCCGTTATGGCGCACTGCTCCCGGGTTGAAGGCAGAGTTGGCCGGGTAGGGCCAGCGTTCCGGCGAAAGAATGGGGTTTCCCCCGTAGCGGCGAAAGAGCTGCCGCGGATAATTATATCTACTCATCTCGTACAAACCCCTTTTCCGGTTGATTATTTTCCGTGAGCCAGGCAGATGTGGCGTGTAGTATGGATGGATGGCCGGCTGCTCTCAAACAGAGCTGTAATTGATCGTATACTAAGTATATTTCTATCCGTATAGAAGAAATACCTTCTTTTTCTAAAAGGAGAGAGCCCGCTCAGGCGCAGTTTTCCGTTTTTTCCCTAACAACCGGTTGATGTTTATCGGGCCGGGCTTATCTTCCACAACACACCGCTGTTGGGGATGGCATTGGGAGCCATGCCGGTAAATTCAATGACTCCGAAGTCAAGCAGGTAGAGCGCCTTTCCATCCTGGCTGAATTTGACATCGATGAGCCTTTTGAATCCACCGCCACTGCGCCCCGCCCGCTCCTGATCCTTATTTTTGACAAACCAGCTGTATTTGCCGCTCTGGGAATCCACACAGATCACCCCGGTCGGGACAAGATCCTTGAGGTTTTCCGTGAGCGGCTGAGCATCGCCGAAAACCGAAACAAAAATGCCTTTTTTCGGGAATCCTTCCGGTGCGCAAGCCAGCTTCATGGGCGAATAATGCGGCGGCAGCGTGGCCAGGGGGGCCTCCACCGGCGGCGGGTCGACAATCAAGGGGCGGCGGTTGATTCCCCGTTCGGAATTGAACAGAGGTTCAGTCAGGGAAAGCCGTCCGGCATAGTCAGGCCAGCCGTACCAGGCTCCCTTTTTCACTTTGACCACCCAGTCCGGCGAATTTTTTACCGCCCGGGAACCACGATCATCATAGCCGAGGTTTGAAGCAAAGATGTTTCCGGCCCCATCCATGGCCAGGCCGTAAGGGTTGCGCAGGCCGTCGGCATAAAGACCCAATGTTTTCTTCTCCAAGTCGAGGCGGTGGATGGCGCCGCCGGCCGGCACCGTAGCTTTGAGGATCTCCCCTTTCCGGCGGTTCACGCCGAAAGGAGCGAAGGCGCCGGTGCTTTTTTTATCCGCAGGATCGGGCGTGCTCAGGTCGAGGGCTTCGTAATTCTCCCCGGTGAGTGTAAAATTGCGGGAGGGAAAATCGTGAAATTTAGGATAGCGGTCTGTCCAGGCGTAGACAAAGTTGTCGGAACCGACCACTCCGGCATTGGTGGCGGTGCCCTGTCCAAAATAAAGCGCCCCGTCGGAGCCGAAGATGAGATCATTGTTCTGGTGATCCCCCAGTGAGGGGAGCCCGGTGATCAGGTCCTCCCTCTCCTCACTTTCAAGATCCAGAGCGGTGATCTTGCCGCGGTGTGACAGGTAGAGTATCCCCTCGCGAAGAGCCAGGCCGTTCAGCGGGCCGTTAAAGCCCCCGGCCACCTCGTGGATGGTCCCCGCCGGGGATACCCGCAGCACCCGGGCTTCAGTCTCCTTGGGTCCATAGGCATAGCCGGATTCGGCTACATAAATCTCTCCTGAATCTCCGATAGCGATAGAAGTAGGATAGGTAAATCCTTTGGCCACCACCTCGGCGCGATATCCCTTTGGGAGTTCCAGCGCCCGGGGATCAGTGCTTACCGCCGCCCGCAGCAAAAAGGGAGTGAGCAGCCCGGCAATAAGCAGCAGCCCTGCGGCGTAATAGATCCGAACCGTGGGCTGGGCTGTACTGAACCGGCTGTAGAGCAAGGCGGCGATGACCCCATAAA
>CAZQVX010000060.1:0-6598 GCA_964596845.1 uncultured Syntrophomonadaceae bacterium
ATTATGATCTGCGGGGCTGGACGCCCGAAGGGATCCCCAGACCCGAGACCCTGGCTCGCTTCGGCCTGAATTTTTAACGCTGCTTCGTCAGGCGGAAGCGAAAGGCGCTTGTTAGCGTCATGCCGCTTGCAGGGGCAGGGGTTTCAGCGGTGTTGCTGCAGGTTGGAAAGGGGCTGCCGATTACGCCTCCATTCCCGCATCACCAGGCCGTAGGGGATAAAGGCCAGCAGGGATACCGCCGCTGCAGCCAGGAACATTTCGGGATTGGGGACATCCAGGGCCATACCGAACTCATCGAGAACAGTCTTGCCGCCTTTGATGGCTGCTGAGCCGATAAAGGGGCCGATAACCATGGGCAGGAGCACGTAAAAAATCATCCTGATGCCCGAATAATGGCCCCTTTTGTCCTCAGGCATGTAATCGCGCAGGCTTGCCGACAAAATGGCCATAAGCACCAGGCTGCCGGCCATCATGACGGTGCCGAAAAACCCCAGGGCCAAAAGCGTGGCACTCATGTTCCCTTTCAGAAATTTTCCCGTGATGTAGAGGATGAACAGCCCGGCGGTAAAGACAGCTCCTGCCGGGTAGAGGAAGCGGTGCTTGCCATACCTGTCGATGAGCCGCCCCATGAGGATGCTGGCTGCGGCGGCCAAGATCAGCACTATGCCCAGCAGGATAGCATAGTCGGCGATACCCAGGTAATGCTCAATATAGATGATCAGATAGGGCATAAAGACCTGCTCTGCCGCACAGAAAACCCCTATAGCGGCAAGGATGAGGTAAAGAGCCCTGTTTTCCCGGATCACTTGCAGCCTGAACCCATAGGTAATATTGCTGAAATAGCCTGCTTCACGGCTTGTTTCAATTTCCTGGTCGCGGATAATATATATCCCGATCATGCCGCCCAGGATCACCAGGGCGCCGACGATGACGAAAAAAAGATCCCAGCGGCCTTGCTGTTTCAGGGGATCGAAGAGACCGAAGACCACCAGCATGGCCAGGAGGGGCAGGGCGGCGAGCAACCCTTCTGCCTTGCCGCGGTTGGAGGGATTGGTGACATCAGTGACCCAGGCGTTGAAGGCGGCATCGTTGGCTGTAGAGCCAAAAAAAGTCATGATGCAGTCCATGATCACCACAAAAACTACCGTCATGCGGATAGCTGCGGCAATTTCTGCGCTGGGGAAAAGCTTCTGCGTATTTTCTACACTGATCAGGGCAAAAGAGATAATCACTGCGCCCCAGATCAGGTAACCGGTAACGATGAAGGGCTTGCGCCTGCCCAGCCGGTCCGAGAGGGAGCCCATGAGCAAGGTGGTCAGGGTGGCGATGATTGCGCTCGCTGCAACCATCACCGCGATAGCCCGGGTATCTTTCGCCACAGTATCATACAGAAAGACATTGAAATACATGTTTTCGATCACCCAGGCAACCTGACCGAACAGGCCGAAGACTACGAGAGCCGTCCAGACCCCGGCGCTTATTTTGTTTGAGCTCATTTTGTCGCCCCCTCGTCTATAATCGGAAATTGGGCTATCCTGATATTGGTGCAGCCGTAGGGCACCATCTCTAAAGGTTCCGCAGTATCGCAGGTTAGCGGCCTTACAGGATATGGACCTGCGCTGTTGGACTTTTCCTTCCAGTTTTTCACACGCACCCCTTTCACATAAACTATGAGCGGCGGAGTTGCAGGATCGAAGGGCCTTGCGGCGACGGCGTTATGCTTGACCCCTGTCACCTGGGCCCGGCCACTCTTGAGCAGGGGGGCGAAGTTCCAGGCGCCACCCGTTAGATATTGTCTATAGTTAAAGGGCTCCGGCCCGTCCAGGGGGACATAGATCTCTTTTAACTTCAGGGCCAAGAGCAACGATCCCTTTCTCAGGCTGATGCTGCCGTCCGGGTTGGCGCAGACGCTGACGGGGGCCTTGAACTTGAGCTTGATCTCATCGCCGCTGTGCAGTATTTGGCGCATTTGATGGGCTCCCGCCGGGTAAAACCCCCGGTTTTCCCCATTGTAGAGAACTTCTCCCCCGGTCAACGCCGGGATTCTAAAAACCAGGGTCACCGGTTTATTCGTCTCCGGCGTCTCGATGATCTCCAGCCGAACACTGTCGGAGAAGGGGTATTCGGTGTTTACCCGGATAATCAGGGGAGCCCCATCAACGGTTGTGCTGACCATACAGGGTTGATAGAGCATGAAGGCGAGGCCTCCGGAAATTTTAAAACAGGCGCTTGCGGCAAACTTGGGGAAGGCCTGATGCATGTTGGCGGCGCAGCAGCCGAAGTTCGGCTCCAGCCCGTAGACATTGGCGTCGCTTTTCGTGTCGTAAAACTGTCTTTTGCGCTTATCAGCGGCAATCTGGTTTACCTGCTGGACATATTGATGACAGCACATATCGGGCGTGAATGTGGCCGGCAGGGCATTGTAGCCGACAAGCTCCAACAGGTCGGCGTAGTGCGGATCGCCGGTAATGGAGAGGAGCTCCTCCAGGGAATAGAGCATCTCGGCCACGGCGCACAGCTCTGTTCCGCCGGAGGGATTTGGGCCATTTAAGTGTTCGTCAGCCGTCCAGATACCGGTGGCGGTACCGTGGTGGTGCATCAGCTGATCATAGCCCATCAGGGGCAGCCGGTAGAGCGATCTGTCGCCGGTGAGCAGGCCGTAGACAGCCGGGTATTTTAAAGCCATGGCCAGATTGACCCCATGGGTAAGGCTGAAAGTTCTGACAAACCGGTTGTGGTTGAATTTAAGGATTCTTTTTCTGGACCCGGGCTTTAAAATTTTGCGTCTCTTCGTAAGACACTGTTCCAGTGGCTCCCCAATGTGCTTAAATAAATTGAAAGCGCCGCGGTTTATATACGCAGTTGTCGGTTTAGGGTAGGGCCAGTTCTCAAAAGAGGTAAACCAGTCATACATGTAGCCCTTAAGTTTTTTAACCAACTCCGGCAGGTATTCCAATCCTCTTAGCCGGTAGACCAGTTCTATGGCCTCAAAGGCCTCCAGGGCCCGGGCGGCAGCCCAGAATGCGGGGGGAGATCGATCGATGTGGGCATATAAAAACCCAAGGAAACGCTTTATGAAGACGATGATTCGTTCATCGCCGGTGGCATGGTAATGGGGGACCAGCGCCTTTAAAATCACAAACCTGGGCCACCAATCCGGGTTTCTCTCGGGGCCGAAAAAGCCATCTTCGCGCTGGGAAGCCAGCACCGCCTCTACCCACTTTTTGGCCTGTTGCCCCAGGGCTTCGTTATGCGGCAGCAGGGCGCTTAACGGCAGCAGGCCGTCCATGAAATAAGGTCCGCGCTCCCAGGCTTCACCGTCTCCGCCCAGCCAGGCTGATCTGTCCGACAGATCCGGCCACAGTTCGGCAATATTACCGGTCAAACCCCGGGCCTGCAGCTCGAGCTGCCGCTGAAGATGGCCCTCAGGCTTGATCTGTGAAAGGGGTAACTTTTGAAAAACACGGTCGATCATGAGTGAGGATCACCCTTGAAGATAGGAATTTACTTTTCCTGGAGCAATTATAGCAATATTCTGGAAGGAATGTCAACCCCATAAATGCTCACATATTACCTGGGGTTTCACAAAAGGGCACAGCGGCGCCTGGCCTGAAATAGATGAAGGTAAGCCTTACTACCAAAACTCTCGATGTGGTGTAATTAAATTTGAATTTTGGGCATGGAAGTCCCATTTAGATGGCTTATAAGAGGCCTTTTATTTGATAAATAATAAAGAAAGAGGGCAACATAAACCCAGACAAACCTTCAATATTAAAGATGAAAAAGGGAGGGTGTGTTATGTCCGGATCAGAAAAATTAATAGAAGCTATTGTAAAGTTAAATGAAGATGAAGCCTACAAAACAACTAGACAAATGCTCAAGGACGGGGTTGATCCTTTGGAGGTCTTTGGTGCTTGCAGGAAGGGCATGACCAAAGTTGGCGAGCTGTTTGAAAAAAAGGAGTATTTCCTATCCGAATTAATTATGGCAAGTTCACTATTCAAAGGAATTATGAATGTTGTAAAACCTGAGTTTAAAGATACGGGGGTTAAGGTGTCGGGAACTGTTTTGATGGGAACCGTTCAGGGTGACATTCATGATATAGGAAAAAACATTGTTGTTAGCGTACTCGAGGCCAATGGGTACCATATTGAGGATTTAGGAGTCGATGTCGCGCCTGACAAGTTTGTTGATGCAATTAAGGAGCACAATCCCCAGGTTGTCGGTTTGAGCGGTTTATTAACTGAAGCTATCGGTCCTATGAAGACAACGATAGACACCATACAAGAGGCTGGTTTGCGAGACAAGGTAAAAATCATTTTAGGTAGCGGGTTGGTAAACGAAGAGATAAAAACATATGCCGGCGCCGATGCCTGGGCAAATGATGTGGCCACCGGGCAAAGAATAATCGATGGATGGGTAGGTGAAGGTAATGTCTAATTTCGATCCACAGAAACTGATAAAAGAACGTATGGAAAGAATGGAAAAGACTATACGGCTAGAGCAAACTGACCGGACACCAATTTGTTTCCTGTTAGGTATCAGTGGGTTCCAGGCGCGCCATGCCGGTTACAGCATGGCGGATATTTCCTATGATTATGATAAGTTTATTAAGGCGGTAGTCAAGTTGGCAAAGGATTTTGAGCATGACTACGCCTTCTCTTTTCCCGGATTAGCCAACATGATTACCCATACAATGATTGACGACCATCCCGAAGTAGCCGGATTAATAGGTTTGGTCACCGGACCTATACATGATACTTTACAGGATAAATATACAAAATGGCCGGGACGGGAACTAGATGACAATGCTGCACCGCAATTTCGGGGTGGAAAATTTCTGGAGACAGATGAATACCAACGACTTATCGACAATCCTAAGGAATGTATCAACGAAGTTATCTTGCCCAGAGCATATGGTTGTTTAGGTAAACCAGATTCCGGAATGGCATACGGTGCGTTTATTAAACTCGGTATGAATATTACCCGGTTTGGTGCGGCAATGGCTAAACTGGGAGAGGAGTTAAGAAAGATAGGATATCCACAGGCAATGATGACAGCCGTTGTTCACCCGTACGACTTAATAGCGGACTTCATCAGACATTTTGACAACACAATTATGGATTTCTACCGGGCGCCGGATAAACTAGAACAGGCTGCCGAGGCTATATTGCCTTACACGCTTAAATTCGTGGATACTGCACTAACTATAACCCCTGAGTTGCGAGATGCCTATGATTTCCAAAATCCTTTTGTATTTTATCCCCAGCACTTAAATGAATTTTTGAGCCCGGAGCTGTACAAAAAATATGTATGGCCGGCTTTAAAGAAGTTAATAGAGGCGGACATAGAAGCGGGAAGGATACCACTGGTATTTTTCGAGGGTGATCACACCCATCATCTGGAAACATTATTGGAAATCCCTAAAGGTAAAATAATTGCATACTTTGAAAGACCTGACTGGGAGAAAGTTGCGGAGGTTGTCGGTGGCCATCAATGTGTCATGGGCGGAATGCCGCCGGCACTGCTTATAAGCGGAACCCCTGAAAGTGTTAAGGATCACATAAAGAAGATGGTGGATATGTTTGAAGGAAGAGGGCTTATCCTATCATATTCACAATCATCTCTTCCTGCAGAGGTTAAAGAAGAAAACCTAAAGGCAGCCGTAGAGGTAATAAAAAACTTGAGCTGAATTAGATATGTTTAGCTTTTTATTCATCGTTCACAATAGCGATCGCCTGTTTTTTATCGCAACGGGGATTGCCCATTTTGACGCTGCGGTATTGTTGAGATGATGCACCGCTGCAAAGTGCTGTCTAAACAGGTTTTGCGCGTGTGCCTGAATGATTCCTACGATGACACCCAACAAATCACACAATAAAGTTCACATTGGCTTACAAAGGAAAACCTCCCTTGCATACAGAATATACCTGTATTAGTCGGTTCCCCGTCGCCTTATTAAATGGCGAGTATAGGTCTAATGGGAGGCACAGGAAATGAGTAAGCCAAAGGTAAAAGAACCATATAACATGTCCCCCAGAATCAAGTGGCTGTACGATTATTATTATTCCGGCGCCAAGAGAAAGTGGAACAATGAATTTAGCGCCTTTTCCACCGGCACGGATTGGGATGTGCTCTTTGATGAATCCAGCTTCTATATCGTTCCGGAGGTCTACTCTTTCTTTAACACCTTTAATCTCTCCTTTAACCAGGCTGCGGTGGTCATCCACACCCCTGAGGATTTTTATGACCAGGCCCTGGTGGAACGCAAAGCCTGGTTTATCAAAGAGGCCATGGTCAACCACCTGCCCAAGGAAATCCTTCCGGGAGACTTGATCGCCGGAGGCCGCTTTAACCTGCAGGCTTCCATGTGCTTATCCAAAAGGGAAGCGGAAAGACGCGCCCGAGATCTCTACGGCAAAAAGGGTCTGCGCAACCAGGTCTTTACCTTCCACGACCGGGGTTTTGGCAATTGCGGCGCCACCTGCGGCCACATCATCCCCGACTACCCCACAGTATTAAAGATGGGCTTTCAGGGTATCCATGCAGATTTGACCGAAAGGTATAACAACCTACCTGAGACAGATAAGAAAGGGGC
>CAZQVX010000060.1:6698-8350 GCA_964596845.1 uncultured Syntrophomonadaceae bacterium
GTCTCCTTCGGCCGCCTGGACCAATACCTGCTTCCCTATTACCGGCAGTCCGCGGCCGCCGGCATGGACCGGGAATTCATCAAGGAGATCCTTAAATGCTTCTGGCTGCACTGCAACTACGCTTACGATGCTATGATCGCCACCGGCGACCAGGGGATCACCGCCGGTTACGGTCAGCTCTTCAACCTTTCGGGCCTGGGCCGGGAAGGCGAAGATGCCACCAATGAGCTGACCTACTTGCTACTGGAAGTCATAGATGAAATGAGCCCAATCCTGGAGCCCAAGCCCAATGTGCGTCTACACACCAATTCCCCAGATGCCCTGTTGGACAGGGTTGTAGAGATGATCAGCGCCGGCCAGGGGGCCCCCTTCCTCCTGAACTTCGACGAGCGCTCCATGGCAGGGCTGCTCAGACAGGCTGAGAAGGCCGGCGTCACTGAGTATATCAACGAAGAAAATGTCTGGGACTATGCTGCGGTGGGCTGCCTGGAAAACACCATGTGCGGCAATGACCGCTCCCACACTGTGGACTGCAACCTCAACCTCTATAAAGCTGTGGAGCTGGCCCTGGGAAACGGCCGCGACCTCATCGAGTACACCGATGCCCTCTGGGGTAAAAAATACAAGGTCAAGTCCTTCGGCCCGGCAACTGGCGAGCCGGCTCAATTCACCGGCTTTGAGCAGTTCTACACAGCTTTCAGAAGCCAGCTTCGCTACTGCATGGAGAAAATGGTCAGGCTGTACAATCGCTCTTCAGATAATATCGCAACCTACGCACCTACACCCTATCTATCCTGCCTGGTCCGGGGCTGCGCCGAAAAGGCTGCCGACGTCACCCAAAACGGCCCGGAGCTGCGCTTTGTCACCATCGAGGGGGTCACCTTCGCCACCACTGTCGACTCCCTCCTGGCCATTAAGTACCTGGTCTTTGACCGGAAGGAATGTGACCTCTCCACCCTCATCTCAGCCCTCAAAGCTAACTGGGAGGGCTACGAGATCCTCAAGGCCAAGGCTGTTAACCGGGCGCCCAAGTACGGCCGGGATGATCCCCAGGCTGATGCCCTGGCCCAAAGGGTGATGAAGGATTTCTCCGAAATGTGTTGGGACTTCAAGACCAATTTGACCGACGCTCAATTCCGGCCCGGCATGCTCAGCTGGAACTACTGGATCAGCTCGGGGTATATTCTCCCCGCCTCTCCCGACGGGCGCAGCAAGGGCCAGTTCCTTTCTAATGCCATCTGCCCCGTCAACGGCGCCGACATCAACGGGCCTACCGCCAACAGCAACTCAGTGGGTACCGCCTTGGGGGGCATGGATGAAAAGGGAGACTACCAGCAGTGGTTCAATTATCTCCCCAACGGGGCCAGCCACACCATTACCCTTTCCCCCTCTCTGATCAAGCATAAGGAGAAGCTCAAGGCTTTCCTAAGAGGATATGTACAGAACGGAGGCACTGCCCTGCAGATCAATATCCTGGATCGGGAAATGCTTCGGGATGCTCAGAAGCACCCCGAAGACTACCCCAATCTTCTGGTGCGGGTAACAGGCTACAATGCCTACTTCACCTCTATCGGCCGAGAGCTGCAAAACGAAATCATTGCCCGGCAGAGCCATGGGGGCTTTTGATGCAGGCGAGAATTCTAGACATCCAA
>CAZQVX010000061.1:0-8313 GCA_964596845.1 uncultured Syntrophomonadaceae bacterium
CGCCGCCGGTGGAGGTGGAGGTCAAATCGCTGGTTCCCTATACGCGCGTGGTCAGGTATATCCCTCCCCGGTGGGCCTTTAAAAATGCTCATGAGTATTTAGAGGTGACCCGGCGCATCGAGGCCGAGGAGATGTGCTTCTATATCAAGAACCATGAAACAGGCGATTTTCTCTATGCCTATCCGCTGCATATGCATCTCTATCCCAAAACAACGCGGGAAGCGTACCAGGAGACGCTCGATCGCATGCTGCCGCGGGGCGCCAGCTTTCACCTGACCATCAAAGGGCCGAGCGGTATTGCCAAAATCCTGTCAGACTTTGCGGAGCTGTTGAAGGAGATCTATAAAGGCATTCAGACTGCCTACAATGGGTTTAAAGTCGCGGTTGCCGATTTTGTGGCTGACCGGTGCTCCTTTCTGGGAGAAACGGTGCAGGGCTATGTGCGCAGCGGGGTCAAAGCTTTGCTCGATTACGGGTTGGCCTATGTGGGCCTGCCGCCCAGCCTGCCCGACTTTGAGGTGCTGGCCAAGCGCGGATTGGGCTACTGCGTGGAAGTGGCGCTGCAGGAGGCGGCGGAGCTGATGGGGGTGCCCCCTGAAATGATCCCTGACCAGGCCAGAGAAGAGATCATCGCCGAGGTGAATGCGGCATTTGATGAGCTGACGGCGATGCGGACGGTTAACCCCTTTGATGTAGACTACCTGAGGCCCTGGCCCGGGGCCATGTACCGACCGCCGCGGGTGACCCTTTCTTTCTTCAACGCCGATAAAAAGGAGTGGAGCCGACCGGGCACATTTTATATTGATTTCTCTTCCGGCGGAGGCGACGCCTTTATACTTTTCCAGTCAAAACGGGTTACCATCCCATCCCTGCCGCCTATGTCGGCTAAAGAAATTGACGTCTATCTGGAGAAGGGGAAAACGATCACTGCCGAAGGCTTCAGATCCTACTATGACGGCAGCAGCAAGGATTTCACGAATCTGAATGTGACGGCCACCTACGATGTTCCCAACATCGAGGAGGCGGCCAAAGAGCAGGGTCTCATCGGCACCGACCCCAAGATCACCTATCTCTACGAGTTTGACCGTGATCCCGTTTACAGGTTCAAGGAAAATACGCCGGCGAACGAGCCCTATTACGAGTAAGGTTTCTGGGGCGCCCGGGCAGGCGCCCCGTTTTATCAGCTCTGGAAATGGTTCTCTGTGACAGCGCCAGGCTGCCGATCCGCCTTGAAGGTGAACGGCAGCCTGGTGTATCGCAGGGCCTGTTTGAAGCCCCAAAGGATGGTCGGGGTGATCACCTTGATGTCGGGGATCTGACCGCTGGGGACGGCGTTGGCCTGGGCGAACTCGGCAAAGTCCGGGAAGCTGCGGATTTTCATGGCCGCTTTGTTTTTCTTAAAGGTGAATTCGAAATGCTGGGTAGCGACGGTGTTGATGGGCTTTACGGTGACCATGAGCTTCGAGCCCTCCCAGCAGCAGTGGCTCCATAGCCGGTAGGGGTAGCCGCATCTTTCAATTTCTGAGAGGCGAGGCTTGCCGTCCATTCCGCTGATCAGGCGGATTTGGCTCTCCCCTTCTTGCCAGGTGATGATGCAGGAATCCTTGCCGAAATCAAAAGAAATATGGTCCATGCTTTCGCGAGGCCGCCGGGCGAAGGTCACGTTGAGGGCCATGGGTATAATGGAGACGGGATTGTTGATCGCTTCGGTAAAGCCCTTGGCCAGCCTGCTCATCCTGTAGGTTTTTCCGCTGATCACCTCTTCCAGGGGGCTTCTTGCCGATGCCGGTATAGCCATGGCTGCCCTGTTCCTCTCTTCCAGATAACTCTCCAGCAGCTCCATGGAACCTTTCTCCGGGGCCTTTTCAAAAGCCAGGGGGAAATACTTGCTGTAGAGTTCGCTGGATCTGATTTCATCCACCGCGCAGCCGGTGACGGCCACCACGGCATCGTGCTGGGGGTAGACCACGCCGTACTGCCCGAACATGCCGCCCATTTTGTAGCTGCTGTCTTCATTGCACCAGAACAGGTAGCCGTAACCCTCGCCTTCTTCTGTTTGAACCCTGGTCTTTACTGCGGCCAGGGCCCACTTTGCGGGGATGATCTGTTTTCCTTTGTAGCGCCCCCCGTTGCGATAGCAGTTGCAGATTTTCGCGACATCTGAGGTCTTCAGATAAATGCCGGTGCCGCCGATACAGTAACCCCCGGCATCTGTTTCCCAGAAAGGTTTCTCCATCCCCAGGGGGAGAAAAAGGCGGGGCATAAGGTAATCCACCAGGGGCTCTCCGGCGGCTTTTGCCACGGCTGCGGCTAGCACATGGGCACCGTCGTTGCTGTAGACGAAGCCCTTTTTCTTGCGGAAGGGGGCTTTCATGAAGGTTTCGACATAGTCGCCTTTGGACATATCGCGGATAAAACTGAATTTCTTTCCGCTGTGCATGGTGAGCAAAGACTCTATGGTCAAGTTGTCCCACCTGGGATCTTTGCGGTGGTCATAATCGGAGAAGAGATCGATAATTTTTGTATCGAGGGCGAGCCTGCCTTCAGCGACGGCAAAACCGACGGCTGTGCTGACGATGCTTTTGGTGACCGAGAACATTTCGTGGGGGATCTCCGCAGCATAGGGATAGGCATATGCTTCGAGCAAAATTTTATCGCCGCGCATGATGATCAGGCTGTGGTTTTCAGCGCCCATGGCTTCAACCTCCTGCAGGTAATTCAGGATGCAGGCGGGATCGTATCCGATTTCACCGGTTTTTGCGAGCGTTGTTTCGTCGTAAGTTCCGGCGGTGCAGGTTTTGGCGGTAAACCCGAGTGCGGCGATGAAAAGTAACAGAAAACAGACGGGGAAAAACATGGGCTGATCCAATGGAGCCACCTCCACCATTAGTTGTATTGGTCTCTGGTGGTTGCCCTGATCCGGGTGTATTGTTCTGCAGGTAATTATATCAATAATTTGGCAATAAGTCACCCTCAGTAATTGGCCCCGGGGCGCTGCCGGAGCCCATGCTAAGCAGCGCAGGCGCTGGTATAGGTGCGGCGAATAGGCATATCTGTAAATAGAATAACAACAGACTGCTCTCCGCCGCTATAATTAGATATGTGGCTAGAGGAGGCGGTATGATATGCCCGGTCTTGTCAACTCTCTTCGTAAAAAGGGATCGCCCGAAATAAAAAAATATCTGGCTGTTGTTTTCGCCATTGCCGTTATGGCAATAATTTATCTGCTGCCGCTGCCGCAGCCTCTGCTCTCGCCCGAGGGCCCGGTCTCTCTCACTGTTGAAGGCAAAGCCTCGCTGGCTGTGCTCACCTTTGTGATCATTCTTTGGATGACTGAAGCGCTGCCCTTCCCGGTGACGGCGCTTTTGGGCCTGCTGCTGGCTTTTGCCCTGGGACTGGCGCCTTTTAAAGATGTTGTTGCCCACGGGTTCGGCAGCCCGCTGGTGTTATTTTTCATCGGGATCCTGGCTCTTTCCTCAGGTTTGACCCGTTCAGGGCTGGCGGACCGCCTCACCGCCATGATCATCCGCCGCATCGGGCTGCAGCCGCGAAAGATCGTCTTTGCTTTTATGGCCTTGGGAGCGCTTCTTTCCATGTGGATTGTGAATATGTCGGTGGCCGCAATTTTACTGCCCATGGCAGCGACTATTTTGAAAAGGGCGGGCGCCAAACCGCTTGAAAGCAACTTTGGGCGGGCGCTGATGATTGCCACCGCCTGGGGACCGGCGATCGGCGGCATTGCCACCCCTGTGGGCAATGGGGCCAATATAGTAGCCCTCGGTTACCTGCGCGAACTGGCCGGGGTGCCGGTGAATTTTTTGACCTGGATGGTGGTGGGGGTCCCGGCTGCCTTGATGATCCTGCCCCTGGCTTACTTGATCCTGATCCGGATTTTTCCGCCCGAAGAAATCGGTTCCGGGGATGCCGGCGCCGGGGCTGAGGAGGCTGCAATACCGGCAAAACTTACTGCCGCTGAGTGGAAGGCGCTGACGGTTTTTCTGACGGCTGTCCTTTTCTGGCTGGGTGATCCCTTGCTGGAGGCTCTTACGGGAGTTTCTATCCCCCTGGAGGCGGTAGCCCTGGGGGCCGCAGTGGCGCTTTTTTTACCGGGGATGAACATCATCACCTGGAAAGAGGCTCAAAACGATATCGATTGGGGGGGGATTGTTCTAATTGCCGCAGGGCTCTCCCTGGGCATGCTCGTCTTCGAGACGGGGGCGGCCCGTTGGCTGGCCTTGCTTTTCTTCTCGCCCCTGGGCGGACTGCATATGGCCCTGCAGATCTTTTTGGCGGTTTTAAGCGTTGAGGTGCTGAAAGTGTTCTTTTCGAGCAATACCGTGACCGGGGTCATTCTCACTCCGCTGGTCATCGCCCTGGCTCTGGCCTTGGACTTAAACCCCTGGTATTTGGCGGGGCCTGTGGCTATAGCTACTTCCATGGCTTTTATCCTTGTTACATCGAGCCCCACCAATGTGATCCCTTACTCTTCAGGTTATTTTTCAATCAAGGATTTCGCCAGGCCCGGCTTGATCTTGACCCTGGTCATACCTTTTTTTGTGACCGCTGCCTTCCTTGTTTTTGCCCCGCTGGTCCGCTAGCCGGGCAGGGTAAAGAGAATCGATTCAGAATATTAAATATAGGGTCGCATGCTGTGTTTCAAGACGAAGCGCCTGACTGCCGGATCGGAGCAGGTTTGAGAAGGTTTAAAAATTGCCGGTAAGAAACCGGCGGGGAGGTCTGTGATGATGATGCTGGATAATGGATGTTTGGGGGGCGGCCTGGTAGCCCGGGCTCTGAAGAACGAGGGGGTCGAGATGATCTTCAGTCTCAGCGGGGGGCATATCAATCCCATCTACAACGGCTGTCTGGCCGAGGGCATTCGGATTATCGACACACGTCACGAGCAGGCTGCTGTGAACATGGCTGAAGGGTGGGCTCGCTATACCGGCCGGCCCGGGGTGGCTGTGGTCACGGCAGGGCCCGGGGTGGTCAATGCCCTGCCCGGGATGGCGGTGGCGGCTCAAAGCGGGGTGCCGCTGGTGCTCATTGGGGGCCGCAGCTCTCTGGCTCGCAGGGATATGGGCGCCATGCAGGATATCGACCAGCTGGCGCTGCTGCGCCCCCTGACCAAGTGGGCGCGCCAGGTCTACCAGGTAGAGCGCATCCCCGAATATGTGGCTGCCGCTTTCCGCCAGGCGGTGGCGGGCCGGCCGGGACCGGTATTTTTAGAGATTCCCGTGGATATCATGCACGAAGAGGCAGCGCTGCAGCAAGTGCGCTTTCCGACCAACTACTACAGCAGGCTGCGCCCCTGCGCCGAAGAGAAGGATATCGAGGCTGCAGCCGGTTTGCTGGCGGCGGCGCAGCGGCCGCTCATTCTGGCCGGCAGCGGGGTCTTCTGGTCCGGCGCTTCGGCAGAGCTGATGGGTTTTGCGCAGTCTTTGGGGATCCCCGTCTACACCCGCAATATGGGCCGGGGCACCTTCCCCGAGAACCACGATCTGGCCGGCGGGTTTTTCCCCATCGGCCTGATGCAGGCTGATGTTGTGCTCATTCTGGGCACGCGTCTGGATTGGACGGTCGGTTATGGACGGCCGCCTCTACTGAGGATGGGGACAAAAACCATTCAGGTGGATCTTGAAGCCTCTGAGATCGGGCAAAACCGCCCCGCTGACCTGGGGCTGGTGGGCGATATCAGGGCTGTTCTGCAGCAGCTGGGGCGATGTTTGAAGCCTGAGGCGATGCAGATGGAAGAATCATGGCCCGGCACGATCCGGGTGCTGCGGGATGCGGCCCGGGAATCTGCTTTCCAGGGTGTTGATCCCGCCGCCGCTTTGATTCATCCCGCCGCTCTCTGCCGTGAGCTGGCGGCACTGCTGCCGCCGGAGACCTTGCTGGTCGTCGATGGGGGGGATATCGCCGGTTTTGCCGTCCTGACCATGGAGGCGGTTTCTCCTTCATCTTTGATCTGGATCGGCGCTTTTGGCCACCTCGGCGTAGGGCTGCCCTTTGCTATCGCCGGCAAGCTGGCTCATCCCGCGCGCCCCGTTGTCCTGCTCACCGGGGACGGCGCCTTCGGGTTCAGCGCCATGGAATTTAACACCGCTCTCCGCCATGATGTGCCGGTGGTCACGGTAATCGCCAATGACAGCGGGTGGGGCCAGATCCGCCGCGGGCAGCGCCGGGATTACGGCCGCACCGCCGGGGTGGAACTGGGGCCGGTCCGCTACGATCTCATGGTCGAAGCCCTGGGCGGTAGCGGCATCCTGGTAGAGAAACTGGACGGATTAAAGCCTGCCCTTGAAAAGGCTCTGGCCGGCGGGCGGCCTGCTTGTATCAATGTCAAAACCGATCCGGAAAGCGGTTTTTCGGGCATGGATCTGCCCTGGAAGATCAACTAGTTGCACTTAGCTGCAGGGCAGCGATTATATCTTTACTCCGGGAGAGGAGGTTGATCGATGAAACGCCTTGAAGGAAAGGTGGCCCTCATCACGGGCAGCGGCCGCAAAGAGGGCATCGGATCCGCTTGCGCCGCACGGCTGGCTGAAGAAGGGGCGGCGGTGGCGGTCACCGATATCGACTGCAATTTTTCCGATTTCCCAAATTACAAGGTGGGGGCGCCTGTTGAGCTGGCCGAAGTTGCGGCGGCGATCAACAGCAGGGGCTTTCGGGCTTTGCCCCTTTTTGCCGACATCACCGATCCCCTTTCGGTGGAACAGCTGGTCCGGGAAACGATAAAAGAGCTGGGGAGAATAGACATCCTGGTGAACAATGCCGGCTGCTCGCTGGGCCCGGCGCCGCTGGCTCAGTTTAGCCTGGCCGCCTGGGAGAAGACCCTGGCGGTAAACCTGACAGGGACCTTTCTCTGCTGCCGGGAAGTTGTTCCTGCGATGATCTCCGGCGGGGGCGGGAAGATTATCAATATATCTTCGCGCGCGGCGAACCGGGGGGCGCTGTGGATGCATGCCTATTGCGCCTCCAAGGCGGGCATGCTGGGCTTGACCAGATCCATGGCCCTGGAGCTGGCTCCCTTCAACATTTGCGTTAATGCCCTCTGTCCCGGTGATATCCAGACAGAGCTGAAACAGTGGGGCCTGGAGATGGAAGCGGGGGTCAAGGGAACCACCGTAGAGGCGCTGAAGGAGGAAATAGCCGGGGCTACGCCCCTGGGCCGCCTGGGGACACCGGAGGATGTGGCTGCCGCAGCCGCCTTTTTCGCTTCAGCCGACTCCGACTACCTCACCGGAGAGGTGGTCAATATCTCCGGCGGACACGGCCTGGGAAATGCAACGGCGAGGCCCGCTTTCTAGGCGGGGGCAGAATGAGCCAGTTCCCGGGACACCATTTGCAGAAGGCGGGCTGCCGCCTCAGTCAGGCGGGCTTCGGGCAGAGTGGCGGCGTAAATAGACCTGCACAGGTTTACGCCGTCAATCAGGACAGGGTTTAGCTGCCCCCGCTCCAGTTCACCTTTTACGGCGAGCCGCGAGATGAGGGCGGCGCCCAGGTCGGCCTGAACAGCCTCTTTGATGGCTTCGAAACTGTTGAAGTTGGCGATTACGGTCAGCTCTTCGGGGGAGAGCCCCATTTCGGCAAAAGCCTCCTCCATGTCTTTGCGGCTGCCCGAACCTTTCTCGCGCAGAATGAGCGGTTGGGCCGGCAGTTCGCTGCCGCTGACTGCCTTGCGGGCGGCCCAGGGGTGATGCGGGGATACCACCAGGATCAGTTCATCATCCATAACCTTCCTGGCGGCCAGCCTCTTGCCCGGCAGGGCGCCCACCAGAAAAGCCACCTCGATCCGGCCCTCCTGAAGGCAGGCGTAGATCTGGTCGTTGTTGCCTATATGCAGGTTGTAGCTGATCTCGGGGTGAGATTGGCTGAATCTGCCCAGCAGGCGGGGCAGGGTGTAGTTGCCGAAAGTGGGGGCTGCGCCGATGGCCACTTTGCCGTGCAGGGTACCCTTGAGCTTAATCATCTCATTTTCCAGGCTGATGGAGGCGCTCTTTAGCGCTTTCAGGTGGGAGTAGAGCTGAACTCCGGCGGGGGTCAGCTCCAGGCCCCAGGATTTGCGAAAGAAAAGTTTGACGGCGTAGTGCTCCTCCAGCTTCTGTATGGCTGCCGTTACGGCAGGCTGCGACATATGAAGGTCTCTGGCCGCCCGGGATATATTCAGGCACCGCGCTGCATGGATAAACACTTCAACCCTGTAATCGAGCATGAAAGCCTGCGCCCCCCGCAAATTTTACAATACAATCTCTATATTTGACATTTGATTCCGCCATACCTGTTTATTTAGAAACAGGGCCGGAAACAGGC
>CAZQVX010000062.1:0-3467 GCA_964596845.1 uncultured Syntrophomonadaceae bacterium
AGCAACATATAATACAGTAATTCTTATGGCGAAAAGAGGTGTAAGATAAAATGGCCTTCACCTTCACTCAGGAAGCCAGCCCCGGCAACCTGGACAACAGCTTCGACCTGGCGGATATAGATATCGTCGTTTCCCCCGCCACACCGATTATCAGCGCAGTTAACTTTATCGGGGGCCAGAGCGAAAAAGGGATCCTCGACGTCTCCAACAACAGCGATGTCGACATCCTGTATTTCGTTTCGGCAGACTGGCAGGAATCACCGGGAACCAGCATCAGCATGGCCACAATCCTGGCCAACCGTCTCACGGTCAGCGTAGCGACCAGCCCAGACGACGTCGTGCTTTACACCGGCAAACTGGCGGATCTGGTCAACCAGCCCTCGGGCGGACGCCCCCTGGAAACAGGCGCTCCGGTGGAAAGCCTGGCCTTTACCCTGGCGCTTTCGCAAGCGGAGGCAACCAATCTGGTGCAGGGCGCCGCTTTGCTCACGGATTTCGTCTTCGTGGCCGCACAGAGCCCAGCGTAAGACAAAGAGCCGGCCCCGCCGGCTCTTACCTATATGATCGGAGAATCACGCATGAGTGGAAAAACTGTCAGTTTTCTTACCACGAGCCATTTCGAGGCCGATGGGAACCGCTGCATCTACGGAGGGGCTGAGCGTTACGGTGTGGAACTGACCAGGCTGTTCCTGGAGCTGGGCTGGAAGGTAAACTGGTGGCAGGCCGGCCTCAACTGGACGAAGCACATGCTGCCCGGCGTTGCCGTGCATGGGGTCCCTGTCCAGGACTCATTTGTCCAGACCTGCAGCAGCCTGAACCGGGCCTTCAACGAGCAGGCGGGAGCGGTAGATCTGGCGATCTATTTTGTCACCTTTCTGGCCTACCCCACAGCGCTGCCCAGAAGCATTTCCATCTCGCACGGCATCTTCTGGGATTATCCCACCTGGGAAAACCGCATCGGGGGGGCGCATCTAAAAAATGAATGGCTGCGGCGCATGGAACAGGCGCTTTATGCCCCTTCCCGGGTGGTGTCGGTGGACACGGCCACGATCAGCTGGGCGGCCTGGCGCTGGCCCGCTCTGCTGAACCGTTTTGCCTATATCCCCAATTTCGTGGATACAGGCTGCTTCCGGCCGATCACAGAAGAAAACCGGCGGCGCGGCGGCAGGATCAGGGTGCTCTTTCCCCGCCGGTTGACCACGGTCCGGGGGATCGGTGAAACCATGCAGGCTGCCAAAATCCTGGGCAACCGCTATCCCGCGCTGGAGTTTCATTTTGTGGGCCGGGGGCATAATCCCTGCCATGAACGGCAAATGCTCAACTGGGCCGCTGAAAACGACAATATATACTACTACTGGCGGACGCCTGAGGGAATGAAAGAAATCTATCAAAACATGGACATCTGCGTAATCCCCTCCAAGTCCACCGAGGGGACCTCCCTCTCCTGCCTGGAGGCGCTGGCCTGCGGCTTGCCGGTGATCGCCGGGCGGGTCGGGGGGCTGCCGGAACTGCTGATCCACGGTTACAACAGCCTGGTGATCGACCCGACCGCCGCCGGGCTGACTGAAGCGCTTAGCCACCTCGCCGAGAACGGGGAAGCGCGGCGCAGGCTGGGTGAAAAAGCCAGGGAAACCGCCCTTGCTTTCGATCTGGCGGTATGGAAAAAACGGTGGGCCCGCCTTGTAGAAAAAGTCATGGAGAATTAGGGAGGCAGCGATATGGCAACTGTAAGCATGGTGGTGCGGCATTTGCTCGACAGAAAGGGTGCCGCCGTCGCCGATGAAATCCTCTACGGCTGGGTCAACGCATTTTCAGCGCTGCTGGATCACCTGGGACACAGGCTTGAAATCATGCAGGAGGGCACGGGCTGGCGGAAGGCGCTGCCCGGCGGCGAGCCCATTTGCGCCGTCCCCGAGGATGATCCCTATGCTCCTTTCCTGCCCGCCGTCAGCCAGAACTTGTGGGAGCGCTCCGCGGGCGTCTCCCTGGCGATCTACGCCGATCCCCTGCTGGTTTATCCGCAAGCCCATGCCGCCTCTGTCGCCCTGGGCTGGAGCCTCCCCCTCCTGGATCTGCCTGAGGACACCAGTACCGGGCAATGGCGCGAAGAGTGGCTGGAGCGGATTAAATCCGGCCTTTCCACTGTCCACTGCGTTGTGGCCAATAACAGCCAATTTATCCAGTGGGCGGTGTCAACGTGGCCGGGGATATCCCATAAGCTGCATTACATCCCCGACTGGTTTGATTCTGCAGCTCTCGCCGCAGGGGGAAGCACACCGGATGAGGACCCCGGAGACAGGGCGCACCCGCAGATCATTTTCGCCAGCCCCGCCCTGCCCCGTTTCGGGATCAGTGAAACCTTGCGGGCCGTAGAGGTCCTGCGCCGGCGCTACGCTGAACTCAACTTTACCTTTTGCGGCGCTGTGCCGGAGCCGGTCCGGGAGCAGATGGAACGCTGGTTCGGCGACCGGCCCCGCTGCCTGCTCCTGCCCCCCGGGCAGGCGATGTACAGCCCCGGGGATATCGCCCTCTTCCCGGTGAAGAGCGGCCCCGTCCCGGTGCAGCAGGTGCTGCAGGCCCTGCGGTCCGGGGCGGCGGTGATCGGATCGATGCATGGGCCCCTGGTGGATATGATCATCCACAGCCACAATGGCCTGCTGGTAAAACCCGTCGACACAGATCTGGTGGAGGCCCTGGGCGTTTTAATGGAAAATCCCGCGCTGGGGCTGGAACTGGGCGGAAGGGCCCGGCCGGCGGGAGAGATGATGAGCATGGACATATGGGCATCCGGATGGAGCAACCTCATAAAGACATTGATCGGGAGTGAATCAGATGATTGAGCTGGCCGCAATGATGCCCCTGTACAATGAAGCCGGGCGCTACCTGGAGCAGGTGCTCCGCCACCTGGAAAACATCGCGGAACGGATTGTGGTCCTGGATGACTGTTCGACGGACAACAGCGGAGAAATCTGCCGCTCCTTTGATTCTGTGGTCTATTACCGGGGAGCGGAAAGGCTTTTTGAGCGGGACGAACCGCTCCTGCGGACAAAGCTGTGGCACTACACCACGGCGCTGCAGCCGCAGTGGATCCTGGCTATCGATGCCGACGAGTTGTTCGAGGAGCGGGCGGAGGCGGAATTTCCCAGCCTGCTCCGGCAGCGTGATTTTAATGCCGTCGACTTCCGCCTTTTTGACTTCTGGAACGGGTTTCAATACCGGGTGGACGGGGGATGGAACCCCTGGGCCAGGCACCACCGGATGCTGGTTAAGTACGACCCGGCGCTGCCTGATCTCTGGCGGGAGCCGGGTCCTCACTGCGGGCGGTTCCCCCTGGAATACTACCGCCTGCCCTATGCCTTTCAGTCGGACTTCCGGGTAAAGCATTTGGGCTGGATGTCCCCCGCGGACCGGCAAAGGAAGAGCGAGTTCTATCTGGGCAAAAACCCCGCGGACAGTCACGCCCGGTC
>CAZQVX010000062.1:3567-6329 GCA_964596845.1 uncultured Syntrophomonadaceae bacterium
AAAAACTGTCTTTATCCCCGAGGGGGTGGACCTGGATGCCTGCCGGCCCGCAGCCAGGGAAGGTTTTAAAATTGCTTTTATCGGGGAGGAAAGCGGCTACACCAGGGAAGGAGCCACTGCCCTGCTCGAAGCCGCAGGGCTGGCCGATATCGAGGTGCAACTGATCTGCCCCGAGCCCCTCCCCCTGCTCAGGGGCCGCTACTACGGTTGGCCGTTAAACAGCGCGGCGGTACTCCCGGAGTCGCAGGTGGTGGTCGGACGCCGCCGGGGCCTGCTGGAGGGGATGGCCTGTGAAAATGCGGCCCTGATCATGGGCCGAAGCTATCAAGGCTTATTTGATCCTTCGGCGTATCCGGCCGCACTCCCTTTTCCCGACCTCTCCGGGGAGGGGGCGGAACCGCCATGCTACCGCTCCATTTTCTACGATCTGTCCGCCCTGCTGAAAGATCGCTCTCAGCTCCAGTTGCTGCAGCAGCAGGGGCGCAAATTCGTCCGGGAAAATTGCGACCTGCGCCTTATTACAGAGCGTACCCGCCATCTCTACCGTCAGGTTATTGGCAGATAAAGCTTAGGGCAGGCCCTCTTCGAAACCGGCCGCATCCACTTCAAAGAGGGCGGCCTCCAGCGCGGGATTGATCTGCAGCACCTCAAAAACAGTGACCTGGGTCAGGCGGCCGGCGAGATCAAAACTTTCGATGCGGACAGGTAAAAGGGTTTTTTTCTCGAGCCAGATCCGCTCGCTGACGCGGTAGCGATGCGGTTCGGCGGGAACAACTTCGACCTGGTAGTAGCTGTGCCGCGAACCGATCTCCTCATCTATATAAATGAAAGAGGGCGCTTCGCTGATAGAACGCCAGTATTCCTCAAGAGAGGCGGCATCAATCCCGGTTTCGTCAGGGTTGACTGCAGGCATGAATTCAGCGTCTTCCGGATTGTACAGATAGACCCGGTTATGATCGCCCACGATCACCTCCATGCTGATCTGCTGCCCGGCCTCATAAGTGGTGACCTCAAGGCGAAAGCGGTGAGGCATCTCTTTCCAGATCTCCACACAGTAAGCCGCTTCATGATCATCGCCGGCCGGAGTAGTCTTGTAGAGGGCGTGGTAACTCTCCAGCGCGGCGATTTTCTGCTGCATGCGCTGCTGAATTTTCGCCGCAGGATCAGCCTGGCGTCCGCTATATAATAGATGCCATCCGGTGTAACTCAAGCCGGAAAGAAGGCCCAACAGCAGCAAGATCAACAGCGGCAGCCGGAAAACCAGAAAGACCCCCCTAGCCCCGGACACGGAAGTTTCTCTCCTGACTAATCTCTTTTGCCGGCAAAACGGCTACCCCCTTGCACATAATTTAAAGAGGCCTGAGCCTGCGAAGATAGGGGTCCCCGGACAGCAGTGTGCTGCTTTCCTGCTCCAGGCGCTGGAATGCCCCCGGAAAGCGGGCCAGGATATCCCCGGCCATAGCGCCGCGCCCCTGCGGCAGCAAGTCACCGGCCAGGCCGTGAATAAATGCAGCCGCCGCGGCGGCATCAAAGGGCCGCATGCCCTGGGCGATGAGAGCAGCCAGCAAACCTGTCAGCAGATCCCCCGTCCCCGCCGTAGCCAGAGCCGGCCCGCCGGTTGGGTTGAAGTAGATTTCACCGGCCGGGGAGGCGCTGACGGTGCAGGATCCCTTCAGTACGACAATGCTCTGCCACTCCCGGGCAAAACGGCGGGCCAGCTCAGGTCGGACCCGCTGCACCGCAGCAGTCTCGAGCCCCGTCAGCCGTGCCATCTCCCCCGGATGGGGAGTCAGCAGCGGCGGCTGCGGGGCCGCTTGCAACAGCGCCCCCAGCTGCTCTTTCGGCAGCAGCGCCAGCGCTCCCAGCGCGCCGGCATCGAGCACCAGCGGGAGAGGGCAGCGCCGAAGCAGCTGCTCCAGCAGGGCGGCTGTCTCCGGTGCCTGGGCCAGGCCCGGCCCCGCCGCCAGCACGCTGCAGCCGGCTGCCTTCTCCAACAACACCTCTGCCCCCCCGGGATCAAGCAGCCCCGGAGAGGCCTCCGGCAGCGGCACGGTGATCGCTTCGGGAAGCTGTGCTTCCAGCGCCGGACAGATCGCTGCGGGTGCAGCCAGGTAGACCAACCCTGCACCGCCGCGCAGCGCCGCCCCGGCGGCCAGAGAAGCTGCCCCGCTCATTCCCACCGCGCCGGCGACAATAAGCGCCCGCCCGAAATTCCCTTTGTGCGAGGCCGGCGAGCGAGCGGGCAGCGCTTCCCGGACCTGCCGCGCCGTTGTTACCGCAGCCTGCTCTCCATCCGCCAGAAAAGAGGGGATGTTGATCTCCCCGACATAGAGCTCGCCGGCCAGGTCCGCCCCCGGATGCTGCAGCAAACCCGCTTTCGGAAAAGCGAAGGTAATGGTCCAGCGCGCCCGCACGGCACAGCCCAGCACCGCCCCGCTGTCTGCGTGAACCCCTGAAGGCAGATCCACCGCCAGCGCAGGAGCGCCGCCGGCATTTATCGCCTCAATGATCCCTGCAGCCAGTCCCTCCACCGGACGGTCCAGGCCGATGCCGAAGAGCGCATCGACCACCAGGCCGGCAGAGGCCAGGTCAGTCCGGAACTGCTCCAGCGACGCCTGATCCAGTATATGCTTGACCATAAAACCGCTATGCCTTAAAAAAAGATCATTTATCGCGGCGTCACCCCGATAACCGCCCGGCGGGACCGTAGTCCAGAGTGAAACAGCAAACCCCGCCAGTTGCAGCAGGCGCGCCGCAACCAG
>CAZQVX010000062.1:6429-8241 GCA_964596845.1 uncultured Syntrophomonadaceae bacterium
GAAGAGATTGACTACCAGGCCCTGGGCGTCAATGAGGCCGGGCAGATCATGATCCTCATGTACCACCAGATCGGAGAACCGGAAGATGTCTGGTGCCGCACCCCCGCCAATTTTCGCAAAGACCTAAAAACACTCTACGAGGCGGGCTACCGCCTCATCTCCATGAACGACCTCATTGACGGCCATATCGACATTCCCGCCGGGTGTTCCCCCGTGGTGCTCACTTTTGACGACGGCAGAAGCGGGCAGTTCCGCTACATGGAGAAAGATGGCAGCCAGATGTTGGACCCCGACTGCGCCGTGGCGATCCTGGAGGAATTTCACGCCGCCCATCCCGATTTCGGCCTGGCGGCAACTTTTTATCTCTTTTACGAGGCCCCCTTTGAACAATACGCACTGGTGCAGCAGAAGCTTTCCTACCTTGCCGGGAAAGGCTTTGAGATCGGAAATCATTGCTACTCCCACGGCAACCTGCGCCGCCTCTCCCCGGAGGAAGCCCGCCGCGAACTGGCCCTTCAAGTTAAGCAAACCCAGGAATATCTCCCGGGTTACAAGGTTCGCAGCCTGGCTCTTCCCTTCGGCGAGCATCCGGAAGAGATGAGCTACATTATCAAAGGTAGTTTTGAGGGAACCGCTTATCACAACGAGGGGATTTTGCTGGTGGGCGCCAACCCCGCCCCTTCTCCATTCAGCGTTAAATTTAAACCGGCGGCGCTGCCCCGGGTCCGGGCCAGCGAGATGGAAACCGCCGGGATGGGGCTTTACGACTGGCTGGAGCGGTTACGCGAGAACCCCCAAAATCGCTATATCTCCGACGGCGACCCTGATACAGTTGCGGTTCCTGAGGAGCTGGCCGGCGAAGTGGACGAATCCCGTCTGGCCGGCAAAACCCTTATCCTCTACCAGTAGTTACTCCGGTGCCTGGCACCGGAGTAACTAAAAACTGATATTTCAGGCCTGATCCCATTTTTACTGGAGGTACTTTTCGCTGCCTTCGCTGTGGACGCGGGGGTGAAGAGCCGAGTTAAGGGCGCCAGAAACGATATAGGCCATATCGTCGATGAATGTATCCGTATCTTTCGGCGTCACCATGAGACGGCCCCCCGCATAGGGTTCGAGCACCTCTGTGATCAGAATGCGGCGCTGCTCCCAATCAAAGTCTTTCATCACATTGTTAAGGGCATGCCCCCGCGCATCTTTTTTGAAATGATCCGCCAGGGCGTCAAAGGCTTCGCTGGCTATGGTGCCGGCATCGACAACAGTAGGCACCCCGATGGCCACCACCGGTACCCCCACCGTCTGGTGGTTAATCCCCAACCGGTTGTTGCCTACCCCCGATCCGGGGTTAATCCCTGAGTCGGCGACCTGGATCGTGGTATGAAGCCGCTCCAGACGGCGGGCAGCCAGAGCGTCAATGACTATGACCAGGCTGGGCTTGACCCTGTTTACAAGGGAAGCGATTATTTCCCCGGTTTCAATACCTGTAGTTCCCAGCACGCCCGGCGAGATGGCGCAGACAGCCCGAAAACCCTCGCCCAGCACCTTTTGCCCCGCCTGCATGGCGTGCCGGGTCACCAACAGATCTTCGATTACTTTTGGACCCAAAGAATCAGGGGTCACATTCCAGTTGCCCAGGCCCACCACCATCACAGCTTGATTGAGGTTCTCGGGCAGTTTTAGAAAGCCGACCAGCTCCCGGGCCAGGATTTCGGAAAGGTGATCTTGCAGTTTGGTATTCTTGCGGCGCAGCCCGGGCGTTTCAAAGGTCAGATAGCGGCCTTTGCTCTTACCCAGCTGCCGGGAGGCCTCATC
>CAZQVX010000063.1:0-8079 GCA_964596845.1 uncultured Syntrophomonadaceae bacterium
TCGGTATACGAAAAGGGCTGGCTCGAGGAATTTTTTACACTTTTACAAGATCAGGGCGACTGGCTGAGCATGGTTACTTTTCGGGAATATCGCCAACTATATCCCCCGCAGGGCCTGGTCTACCTGCCTGCGGGCTCCTACCGCGAGATGAAGGAATGGTCCGGGGGCTTCTGGCGAAATTTTTTCAGCCGCTATCCTGAGAGCAACCGGATGCATAAAAAGATGCTCGCGGTGCGCCGCCGCTGGGCGGAGCTCCCCGAAGGGGAGATCCGCGAGCGGGCGCAGCGCCTGCTCTGGGCGGGTCAGTGCAACTGCGCCTACTGGCACGGTGTTTTCGGTGGGCTCTACCTGAACTTTCTGCGGGCGGCTATTTGGGAGAGGCTCCTGCAGGCGGAAAAGATGATCGATGACCATACAAAAAAGGCGCCCTATCTGGAGCTGCGGCGAGCGGATTTTAGTTACAGCGGCGCCGAAGAGATCTATTTGTTCACCGATCGGATAAACCTGTTGCTGGCTCCGCAGCTTGGCGGCAGCCTCTGGGAGCTGTCGTGGCGGCCGGCAGCGGTCAACCTTCTCGACACTCTTACCCGCCGCCCTGAGCCCTATCACCAGGAATACCTGGAACAGGTGGCAGAACTCCCGCCGCCTGCAGAAGAGGGCGGCTCGATCCACCACCGGCGGACGGTCAAGGAGGAGGGCATCCTGGATCACCTGGCCTACGATCCCTATCCCCGTGGGGCTCTGGTAGAGCACTTTTTCGGAGACGATGTCACTCTGGAAGGATTCGGCAAGGGAGAATACCGGGAGCAGGGTGACTTCGTAATGCAGGAATACGGGGTGCAGACAGCACGGCTCGCCGCCGGTGAAGGCCGCAGCGGCGAAGGTGTGCGGATCACTTTTGAGCGGGAAGGGCGCCTGGGTGGGGCTACCCCCCTGTTCCTGGCGAAAGTGGTAACTCTCTATGCCGGAGAGGACGGCTTACAGGTGGACTACCACCTGGAGAACCGGAGTGCGCATGAGGCCATGGTCCGCTTCGGCGTGGAGTTCAACTTTGCTTTTCTCTCGGCAAATGATGAAGAGCGCTACTATGTAATCCCCGGGCAGGAACTTGAAGACAGAAGCCTCGGTTCCGGCGGAACAGCCACCGGGGTGAAAGAGTTCGCGCTTGTGGACCGGCGGCGCAATGTGCAGCTGGCTCTCTCCTGGGAGCAGCCGGCCCTGCTCTGGCGGATGCCGGTGGAAACCATCTCTCACTCTGAGGCCGGCCTGGAGCGCTCCTACCAGCAGTCTCTTCTCTTGATCCGTTGGGATTTTTCTCTGGCCGCCGGTGAAAGCCGCGAGTTTAACCTGCGGCTGGATCTGTCTCGGGTAAGCGGCCGGGATCCGGAGCGGGTTCTGGTGCGGGAAGAGGCCGGCGTATGACCGGGCGGCCGCTTTATGTAGCCTTTGTTTGGAACCAGCACCAACCTCTATATCGGGATTCGCACTCAGGCGATCTGATCATGCCCTGGGTGAGGCTTCACGGGAGCAAGGATTACTATCAAATGGCGGCGATTCTGGAGCAATATCCCGGGATTCGCCAGACCTTCAACTTGACTCCTTCGCTTTTGGAGCAGGTTGAAAACTACCTCGACGGGGCCCGGGATTTCTACCAGAGGGTGGATCTCCCCGCAGAGGCGCTGGGCGAAAAGGAACAAGGCTACCTGCTGCATCATTATTTCGACATTCACTGGGATAAGGTCATCGGGCAGCTGCCCCGCTACCGGGAGCTGTTGGAACTTCAAGGCCGGGTCCGTGAGCCCGGAGCAGTCGGCCCGGCCCTGGGCCGCTACCGCCTGCAGGATTACCGGGATCTGCAGGTCTGGTTTAACCTGGCCTGGATCGATCCTGACATCCGCCGCGCCGACCCCCATTTAAGCAGGCTCATGGAAAAGGGGGCCGGCTTTACTGAATCTGAGCGGCGGCTGGTAATGGAAAAACAGCTTGAACTGCTCGCCGGAATTGTGCCTCTGCACCGCCGTTTGCAGGAACGCGGGCAGATCGAGATCACGACCACTCCCTATTATCATCCCATCATGCCGCTGCTCATTGACAGCTGCAGCGCGCTGCGGGCCAGCCCGGGGCTGCCGCTTCCCCGCCGCTATCAATACCCCCGGGATGCCTGTGCCCAGTTATCCATGGCCGATAAACAGTACCGCAGGCTTTTTGGCCGCCGCCCCCGGGGAGTCTGGCCCTCAGAAATGGCGGTGAGCCCGGAGACGATTGCCCTCTTTGCGGCCTACAATTTCAGCTGGTCCATCAGCGATGAACAGATCCTGGCCCGCTCGCTCAGTGCCGAGATCATCCGCGACGGCTACGGCCACGTTTTAAACGGCGATCTGCTCTATCAGCCTTATCGGGTCAGGGGAGCCGGCGGGGAGATCGCCATGATCTTCAGGGATCACCACCTTTCCGACCGGATCGGTTTCGAGTACCAGCACTTTCGCCCCGAGGATGCTGCTGCAGATCTAATTCACCGCCTGCAGAAAATCCGGGAAAACCTCGCCTGGGCTCCGGGCAACCATCTGGTCACGCTCTCACTGGACGGTGAAAACGCCTGGGAGTGGTACCCCGGTGACAAGGGCCCCTTCTTGCACAGCCTCTACCGCCGTTTGAGCGAGGATCCTTTGCTGTGCTGCTGCACTGTGAGCGATTACCTCGCGGAAAATCCGCCGCGCCGGGTGATCGACGATCTTTTTACCGGCTCATGGGTAGATCACAACCTGACGCGCTGGATCGGCACTGAGAACAAAAACCTGCTCTGGGATCATCTGCTCGAGGCCCGTGAGACGGTGGAGCGGCTGCGGCAAAAGGAGGAGAGAGATCCGGAGGGGTTAAAACGAGCCCTGCGATACATTTATATCGCCGAAGGCAGTGATTTTCCCTGGTGGATCGACAGCATGCCTTACTACCTGGCGGCGCCTTTTGACGCTCTTTTTCGCAAACACCTGGCCGTAGTTTACCGTTCCCTGGGGGTGGCGGTTCCTGTTAAGCTGGAGCTGCCCCTGATCCGGCCCCAGGCGGGTGAAGAGGCTTATGCCGCAGATGCGCTGTCCGGCCCCATCTCCATGGTTTCATCTTCCGGCGATTTTGAGTAAGATCGGGCTGCATTTGCGGACGGCGATGCCGCTGCCGTTAATGCTCTCTCTTTTTAACCGGGCAAATTATTACCCCCTTTCCAGGCTTTTGTGGTAATATCGGAGTACCATTGTGGCGGGGGGAGGGCGATTTTGGCGTGTACATGATCATCATCGGCGGCGGCGGAGTCGGTTCTGAACTGGCGCATAATTTTTCAGAAAAAGACTTTGACGTCGTTGTGATCGAAAAAAATCCCGAGCAGGCCCGCAAGCTGAGGGACACCTACGATGTGATGGTTCTGGAGGAAAACGGAGCCAGTGCCGTAGCCCTGGAGAAAGCGGGTGTCAAATCCGCGGCCATGGTCATCGCCGTGACCGAAATTGACGAGATCAATATCATCGCCTGTATGCTGGCCAAACGCTACGGGGTCCCCGTGACTGTGGCCCGCGTGCGCAATGCCGACTATGCCATTGATGATGCGGTGCTCGACCAGGAGCAGTTGGGGATCGACCTGATGATCAGCCCTGAGCGCAGCGCAGCCTACGAGATTTCGCGCATGCTCCACTTTCCCGAGGCCGTCGAGATCGAGTATTTCAGCAAGGGGCGGGTCATGCTGCTCAGCCTTATTGCCGGCCCGGAGACCGAAATTGTCAAAAAGCCCTTCCAAAAACTAAACCTGCCCCCCGGCTGTATCATAGTAGGGATCAAAGAAGATCCGGAGAAATTCATCATTCCCGGCGGCAAAGACACCGTCAAACCGGGGTCGAAGATCTACCTCCTGGGCCGGGCCCGCACGCTTAAGGACGCCAGCCGGATGCTGCTGCACGAGCGCACCAGGATCGGCCATGTGACCATTTTGGGCGGCGGCATTATCGGTTTCGAGCTGGCTAAACTGCTCGAGGAGAGCCGCAGCCCCTTCCAGGTGAAGCTCGTTGAAAAAAACGCGGCCCGCTGTGAACAGCTCAGCCGGGAGCTTTCGCACACCTTGATCCTGCAGGGAGATGCCGCTGATCTGGACTTTTTCAAGCAGGAAGAGATGAAGCAGGCTGATGCCGTGATTGCTGTCAGCGGAGATGACCGCACCAATATCATCACCGGGGTGCTGGCAAAGCAGTCGGGGATCAAAAAAATCATCTGCGGGGTGGATGATCCGCGATTCACTCCTGTCTACAGCGCCCTGGGCCTGGAAAGCCTGATCAACCCCCGCCTGATCACAGCGGCGAAAATTCTCCGGTTTACCCACCGTGAAGATCTGGTCTCGCTTTCCATTTTAAATGATGAGCGGGCCGAGATCCTGGAGCTGATCCTGCCCCATGCGGCGAGAGTGGCTCACAAGAAAGTAGCCGAGGCAAGCTTCCCCAGGGGGATGCTCATCGGCTCCATCATCCGCCGGGACGAAGTGATCATTCCGGGCGGGCAGACCGTACTTTTGCCGGGCGACCACCTGATTATATTTACCCTGCCCGAAATCAGCGGGCAGTTGGAGCGCTATTTTGCCGCGCCTAAAAAAAACCGGGTTTAGCCTGAGCGCTGAAAGGATGACTCTGTGCATCGCACCAGGATTTTTTATTTTTTAGGAATCATGCTCATTTTCCTGGCAGTTATGATGGCGCTTTCCGCGCTCTGGTCTATCGGGGAGCCGGAGGGGGACAGGACCGCTTTTTTATGGGCAATTCTCATCACTGCCGGCATGGGGGCGCTTTTGAGCATACTGGCTTACCCGGCGAGCCGGGAACCGCTCTCTCTGGCCGAGAGCTTTACCCTGGTCTCGCTGGCCTGGCTGCTGGCCGGCTTTTTCGGCGGGCTTCCCTATTATTTTTATTATGGGCTCGAGGGCGGCCTTGTGGACGCCTTTTTCGAAGCTGTATCCGGATTTACCACCACCGGGGCTACAGTCATTGCCGATGTGGAGAGCCTGCCCCGGGGGCTTCTGTTCTGGCGCTCCCTGACGCAGTGGCTGGGCGGCATGGGGATCATTGTTCTTTTCCTGGCAGTGCTGCCCCGTTTCGGTTTCAGAAGCACCACTCTTTTCAAAGCGGAGCTGCCCGGGCCCGTTGCTGAACGTTTCGTGCCCCGGGTTGTGGAAACGGCCCGCTGGCTCTGGCTCATCTATACGGCGTTCACCATTATACAGACCCTGTTGCTCCTGCTGTGCGGGTTAAGCTTCTTTGACGCCCTGGCGCACACCCTTACAACCATGCCCACGGGTGGCTTCTCCACCTACAACGCCAGTGTCGCCGCCCTGCACAATCCGGCGGCCGAAGTGGTGATTATAATTTTTATGTTTCTGGCCGGGGTGAATTTTATCGTCTATTTTCGTCTGCTGCGCAGGGATCGGGGCGCCCTGAAAAGTGAAGAACTGCGCTTCTATGCGATAGCCCTGGCTGCCGCCACGGCGCTTGTCGCCATCAATATTGCCCCCACCCTGGGGAAAGATATTCTTCTTTCCATCCGGCAGAGCGCTTTTCAGGTGGTCACTGTGGCTACGACCACAGGTTATGCCGGCACCGATTTTGACGCCTGGCCGCACTTTTCCAGAATGCTGCTCTTTTTTCTCATGTTTCTCGGCGCCTGCGGCGGTTCGACGGGCGGGGGAATCAAGCAGATCCGCGTGCTGCTGCTTTTCAAATATGCGCGGCGGGAGCTGCTGCGCCTGGTCCATCCTTCGGCCGTGGCCTCCATCAAAGTTGACGGGCAGGCTGTCTCCGAAGAGACGCTGCGGGGTGTGGCGGGGTTTACTTTTCTATATATTTCACTCTTTGTTCTGGCTGCCCTGGCCCTTTGCTGGATGGAGCTTGACTTTACCACCGCCGCTTCAGCGGCGGCCTCAGCCCTGGGCAATGTGGGGCCCGGCCTGGGCGGGGTGGGCCCCCGCTTTACCTATCACGCTGTCCCCGCCGCCGGAAAGATGCTTTTAAGCCTGCTCATGATCATGGGGCGCCTGGAGATCTACACCGTCCTGGTCCTTTTTCTGCCCGAATCACGGCGTCTTTTCAAAAATAATGTCAGGAGGGGTCCCCGATGATCAGCTACCGGGAAGCGGCGCAGGCCATCGCCGCGGGGCGTTTCCGACCGGCCTACCTTTTTTGCGGCGATGAGCCCTTTTTGATCCGGGAGCTGTCGGATCAATTGGCCGCAGCCTATCTGGGTGAAGAGGATAACTATGGTAAAGAGAGGCTGGAGGGGTCGGCGCCAACTCTGGTCGAAGTCCTGCAACGCATCGATGAAGCGAACCTCTTTGCGCCGCGCAAGCTTCTGCTGGTGGATGAACCGCCTTACCTTATTCCGAAAAGAAAAGAGAGCCTGGAAGGAAAAAAGGAAAGCGAAGAGGGCGGCGCCGGCGAAGGCAGCGGGGGAAAAGACCTAGATCAGCTGGAGCGCTTTATAGAGCGTGAGGACGCCGCAGAAAATCCCTCGCGGATCATTGTCTTTCAGGCGGCTGCCGTGGACCGGCGCAGGCGCCTGTTCAAGCTGCTTGAAAGGAAGGGCGCGGTAGTGGATTGCACTTCGCTCAGGGGTGATGATCTCTCCCGCTGGATCCGGGAGCGGCTGGCCCGGCAGGGTAAAAAAATCGAGGCCGCTGCGCTGCAGCGCCTCCTCTGGAGCGGAGGAAATGACCTCCATGCTCTCTCCAACGAACTGGAAAAGTACTGCACCTACCTGGATCAGGGGGAGACGACGATTACCGCTGCGGTGGTCGAGTTGCTCTATTCCGGCGATGTGAGGGGCAATGTCTTTACCCTGACTGATGCGCTCAGTGAGGGCAAACCTCATCGTGCTCTACAGCTTCTTGACCTGCTCGCCGGTAAGCGCGAAGATCCGCTGAAGATATTTTTTATGCTGGTGCGGCATTACCGGCTGCTGCTAATTGCCCGCTCATTGCGTGAAAGCAAAGCCCCTCCCCAGGAGCATCCCGGCGCCATGGGCGTAAAGCCTTTCGAGGCCCGCAAACTTTTCGGCCAATCGGCCGCCTTCAGTCGCGAATCCCTGGAGGAGATTATCATATATCTGCAGAAGCTGGACTATAAGATTAAGACCGGGCAGGTGATCCCGCAGCAGGCCCTCATGGTAGCCATGGCCGGGATCCACCAGATCTCGGCCCGGAAGACTCATATACATATGAGGGAGGGGAACCGATCAGATGCATGACGCTCTCATTGTTGGAGCAGGCGTTACCGGCCTGCAGTTGGGGGCCCTTCTGGCTGCAGAGGGTGAAAAAGTTTTGGTTCTGGAGAAAAGTTCCCGTATCGGCGGCCGGGCTGCAGTGATCAAAAAGGATGGTTACACCCTTGATTATGGAATTCACCTGGTCCGTTTCGGCCCGCACGGCGCTCTGGCAGAAACCTGCCGCCGCCTGGGCCGGGAACTGGAATTTATCCCCCTGGGCACTTCCTATGTGCAGGATGAGGATGGTGCGGTAAAAGTATTTCCCACGGGGCCTAAGGATTTTCTGACCAGCCGCCTCTTTACTTTCCGCGAACGCCTTAAAATAATGGCCCTCATTTTGCGGATCCGGCGCGGCGGTGAAGAGAGCCTGCTGGAGCGGAGTGTGGCTTCCTGGCTAAGGGAGAATAATGTCACCGGGGGGCTGCATCGTTACTTTCATCTGGTCAGCGCCTCAATGCTCGTATGCCCCTTCTTGGAGAAAGCCTCAGCGGGCGAGCTGCTGGCGAATATGCAAAAGGTATTGCGCCTGGGAGTATCGGTGATGTATCCCCGGGGCGGCTGGGGCCCGCTGTTCGACCTTTTCACCCGCCGGATTAACGAAAAGGGCGAGATTAGAACAGGCGCCCTGGTGGAGAAAATTGCCCTTGAAGGAGAAACTGTGCGCGGAGTATATGTGCAGGGTGAGCTGATTCCGGCCCGGAAGGTGATCCTCTCGCTGCCGGCGCAGCAGCTGAAAGAGCTTCTCGAAGGCGTGGTTAATCCCGATCTGCTGGAGCGCTGGAGCCGCCTTCGCCC
>CAZQVX010000064.1:0-3001 GCA_964596845.1 uncultured Syntrophomonadaceae bacterium
AAAATGCTTCTAGCTATTGACGTGGGAAATACCAACATCATGGTCGGCGTGTTCGACAACCAAAAGGTCAGAGTCTGCTGGCGCCTGGCGACGGACTGGAACAGTACTGAAGATGAACTCGGGATCATCATTAAAAACCTTCTCCATCACAGCAGCCTTTCCCCCGAAGAAATTACCGGTGTGGCTGTCTCCTCTGTGGTCCCGCCCCTGATGTATTCACTCGAACGAATGGCTGAAAAGTATTTTTCAGTGAAACCCTTGGTGGTCAGGCCTGATCTACAGACGGGGCTAAAAATATTGCTGGATAACCCGCGCGAGATCGGAGCTGACCGGGTGGTCAACGCCCTGGCCGGGTATGCCCTTTATGGGGGGCCGCTGATTATTGTTGATTTTGGTACAGCCACAACCTTTTGCGCCATCTCCGGGGAGGGCGCCTATCTGGGCGGCGCAATTGCTCCCGGGATCGGCATCTCTGTAGAGGCGCTGTTTGAAAAAGCCGCAAAGTTGCCCCGGGTTGAGCTGACCCGGCCGCCCGGCGTTATCGGCACCAATACCATTACCAGCCTGCAGGCCGGGATCATTTACGGTTTTGTGGGACAGGTTGACGGTATCGTCCGGAGAATGGCAAAGGAATTCAACGATCCGCCTCTGATTGTAGCCACAGGGGGCTTTGCTTCGCTGATTGCCAAGGAATCCGAGACTATTGTTCGGGTTAACCCCTTTTTGACCCTGGAAGGCCTTCACATTATCTACCGGCGATCCCTGGAAAAAACTTAATCTGAGATTGCCCCGGGTTAATCTATATACAAGATTCAGTAAATTCCGATATTGCCTTTTGGGCAGGAAACTTATCGTTCTAATAGAATTGTCATAGAGGAACCCTTATTAATTGTCTTAACAGAATGAATTTTATGTAGGAGGGTTGCGGAGTTGAAGGACGACATTACCAGAGTTGTATTCCGCTATGTCCTGCTGCTTGTGTTGATGTATGGTTTTTACGTTATCGCCCACGGTCATCTTTCTCCGGGCGGCGGTTTTGCCGGCGGGGTGGTGCTCGGCCTGGGGGTGCTGCTCTACCTGTTGATCTTCGACCTGAAATGGAGAGAACGGATGCGCTATCTGCCCCTTGATATCGCCGTGGTTTTTATCGGTATCGGCAGCCTTATGGAGGCGACAAAATATCTGCTGCCCACCCACCACGGCCCTACCGGAGCGCCGGGAGAGCTATTCAGTGTCGGGATCATCTCTGTGGTGAACTTGGGTATCGGCCTTCTGGTGGCCAGTACAATTTTAAGTATTTTTTATTTGATGGCGGAGGATCAAAAGAGATGAACTGGGAAGCAATCATCACCAATTATCCGTACCTGATTGCAGTTATTGTATTCGGCATAGGTACTGTCATCGTTCTCACCCAGCCCAACCTGCTGAAAAAAGTCATCGGGTTGAACATCATGACCAGCGCCGTTTTCTTGTTCTATATTGCCTTCGGGAACATAGAGGGCGGGGTGGCGCCGATACTTGACCCGGCAGCGCCCGCCGAACTTTATATCAACCCCCTGCCTTCGGGACTTATCCTGACGGGGATCGTGGTGGGATTTTCCACCTCTGCTTTTGCTCTGGCACTGATCGTGAAGATGTACTCGCACTATGGAACAATTAACGCGCCTGATTTTATGAAGATGAGGTAGGTGTAACCTTTGGCCAAGATGCCTCTTTTTTTGATTTTGGGGAGCCTGATCCCCTCCTTTGCTATGCCGGTCTTTGCCCGCTGGAAAAGAGAATTCTGCGCCCCTCTGGCGGTAATTGTCTGCGGCTTTGTATTCACGCTGGCTCTTTATCTTGGCGGGCAGTATGTCCGCGGCAGTGAGGCCATCTATCATGCGGTGGCGAACTGGGATCCTCCCTGGGGGATTGAGATTGCCATTGAACCTGTTTCGGCGCTGATGGCCGTATTGATCACCGGTCTCTATCTGATGATCGCTCTTTACAGCTGCCGGGCGCTGCAAAAAGAGATCAATGCGGAATCGCGCGGTTGGTTTTATGTCGAGTTTCTTCTCTGCATGACGGCAATGCTGGGCCTGGTCATCACCCACGACATTTTCAACATGTATGTTTTTATCGAAGTTGTGGGGATCAGCGCCTGTGCCCTTGTGGTCAGCAAGGGGGACCGCGCTTCTACCGAGGCCAGCTTAAAATATCTCATTTTGGCCACAATCGGATCGGGTTTTGTGCTGCTGGCCATAGGCATGCTCTACATGATCACCGGCCATCTGAATATGCGCTTTGCCGGCGCGGTGCTGGCCCAGAATGCGGGGCAGTATCCCCACCTGATCTGGATCATGCTGACGCTCTTTGTGGTCGGTTTCGGCATCAAATCTGCGCTATTTCCCCTGCACCTGTGGCTGCCCGACGCCCACTCTTCGGCGCCCTCTCCTTCGAGCGCTGTTCTCTCCAGCCTGGTAGTAAAGGTCTATATCATTGCCTTATTCAAGATCTTTTTCATCATTTTCGGCAGCGAATTTTATCAGCAGAGCAGTATCCGCTACCTGCTCATGATCCTGGGCGGTTCGGCTATGCTTTTCGGTTCTTTCTTTGCCATCGTCCAGCTGGATCTAAAACGGCGTCTGGCCTATTCCACAGTAGCCCAACTCGGCTATATTTATCTGGGCCTGGGGCTGGGGACTCCCTGGGCGATCGTGGCAGCCTTCTACCACCTGGTCGTCCATGCCCTGATGAAAACCTGCCTCTTCCTCTGTGCCGGCGCGATAAATTATCAGACAGGGGAGAAGAAGGTGAACCGCTTAAATGACCTGGGGTTCAAGATGCCGCTGACAGCAGCATCTTTCAGTGTGGCCGCCTTTTCCATGGTGGGGATACCGCTGACGGGAGGATTTATCTCCAAGTATCTCCTGGCGCTGGGTAGCATGGAAGCATCCTATCCCTACTTTATCGCCCTCATCGTGCTCAGCGGCCTGCTCAATGCGGTGTATTACTTTCCCAT
>CAZQVX010000064.1:3101-8065 GCA_964596845.1 uncultured Syntrophomonadaceae bacterium
TTCTGGATGCTGCTTTCGGCGAGCCTGCACTGGCAGCATCTTTTGGTGGGCACGCTTCTCAGTGTGGTTGTGACTATTGTTTGGTCCCAGATAAGGATCAGTGAAAGCGGCCGCCGGACCTCCTTCAGCCTGAAACAGCTTTTCATGATGATCTATTACCTGCTCTGCCTGGTCTGGGAGATCCTGAAAGCGAACATCATGGTCGCGCTCATCGTGCTTAATCCCAGGCTGCCCATCTCGCCGGGAATGGTGATCCTGCGCAATGATCTGAAACATGATCTCATGCGGGTGCTTTATGCTAATTCCATTACTCTCACTCCGGGAACGATCACCGTCGATCTCGACGGCGATTACCACATGGTTCACGCGGTAACCGATCCGGCGGGACGCGGAGTGCTGGACTGGTATCTCTATGATCTGGCTAAAAAAATTGAGGGAGAAGGAAGTTAAATGCTGGACTCCTTTTTACAAGTTCTCATCGTCGGACTGGTTGCCGTGGCTGCACTGGCTCTCTACCGGGCCTTTGTGGGGCCCACGGTCATTGATCGCATATTATCCATCAACCTGGTCACCTCCGAGGTGGTGGCGCTGATCCTCATCTATTCGTACCTGCACCGCAGCCCTCATTATATAGATGTTGCCCTGGTGCTGGTTTTAGGTTCTTTTATCGGGACCATCTGCGTTTTGAAGCTCCTGGGTGAAGGAAAACTCATCTAGCGGCCGGCCTGGAGGAAGGAGAAGACAATGGAAACAGTTAAGGAAATTTCAGCGATGGTGCTCATGGGCGCCGGGTTCTTCTTTTTAGCTGTCAGCGCCATCGGCCTGATCCGGATGCCCGATGTATATAATCGGATGCACGCTCTGGGCAAATGCGACACTCTGGGCAACTGGCTCATCGTGCTGGGGCTGATCCTGCTTATTGGCGATCTGACCTCCATAGCGAAAATGGCCCTGATCATTGTCCTGGTGGCGACGATTAACCCGGTTATGACCCATCTTATCGCCAAAACGTCATATCGTATGGGCCTCGGCCTGATCAAAGGGAGCTTTCACCTGGATGCCTATACCGGTTCTGAGCAAAGGATCACGGAGAGGGGGGGGCGGAAAGAATGAATCCTCTCATCGCGCTGCTCTTCATGGTTCTCCTTGTCAGTGCGCTGGCCATATTTTTCTTCAAGGATTTGCTTTATGTGGTGATCATCTTCGGCGCCTACAGCCTGATCATGGCCCTGATCTGGCAGCAGCTGAACGCACCTGATATTGCCATCACCGAGGCAGCTGTCGGCATCGGGATGACTGTGATCATGATCACTGTAGTCACGAAAGTAGGGAGGCGACCGCAGTGAAGATCCGGCGTAACTATCTCTTTATCGCCTTTGTGATTATCCTGGTCGGCATTATTTCATACATGCTTCTCATGGCAGTAGCGGAGATGCCCCCTTACGGCAGCCCCGATAACCCCACCTTAAACGAAGTTTGGGAGCGCTATGTCTGGCAGGGTCCGGAGGAAAGCGGCGGGCTGAACATGGTCACGAATATTATTCTTGATTATCGCGGCTATGACACACTTTTAGAGACAACAGTTCTTTTTACCGCGGTGATGGCGATCATGCTGACCCTGGGAGCAGGCAAAAGCCGGAAAGAAGAAGAGTAATATCTAAGCAATTATTTATGTAGGGGGTTGAACCACCATGCCTACCGGTGCGCAGTTGATCATCGGAGCAGTGATCTTTCCCATCGCGAGCGCCCTTCTGCTCAGCCTATTACCGGAGCGATCAGATAAAGCGCGCAACGCCTCAGCTGTCTTCATCGCTGCGGTTACAGCGGTGATGGTTGTGCTGTTGCTTAAGGAAGTTCTTGCAGGCCGCACTGCCTTTGTATCACTGGTCACCATTCTGCCCGGCCTGGATCTGGCTTTTCGAGCAGACCCCCTGGCGGTTCTTTTTGGCGCCATTGCATCCATCCTCTGGGTCTTTACCGTAATTTATTCTACCGGTTACATGGCTCATGAAAAAAACCGCCGCCGCTATTTCGCTTTTTTTCTCGTCTCGCTGGGCACAACCATGGGGATTGCTTTTTCGGCCAATCTTTTTACACTTTATCTTTTCTATGAGTTCCTGACAGTTTTCACTTACCCCCTGGTTATTCATACGGGGACGCTGGAGGCTCAGCGGGCCGGCTTGCGCTATATCATCTACAGTTTTGCGGGCGCCGCTTTTGCCCTCGCCGCACTGGTGATGACCTACGGCCTGGCGGGCACCCTTAATTTTGCTCCGGGCGGGATTGTGCAGCCCGACGCCCAGCAGGCGCTGCTCTGGCAGCTCATATTTGTCTGTTTCATCATCGGCTTCGGAGTCAAGGCGGCGATTATGCCGCTGCATGCCTGGCTTCCTGCAGCTATGGTTGCTCCGACTCCCGTCAGTGCCCTGCTCCATGCGGTGGCTGTGGTTAAATCGGGTGTTTTTAGCCTGCTTCGGGTGATGTACTCCGTCTATGGAAAAGAGGCGCTTTCAGCTTTAAATCTGCGCCTCTTTGTGATTATACTGGTGAGTATCACCATCCTGGCGGCATCAATTATCGCCTTAAGACAGGATGTGCTGAAACGGCGGCTGGCTTATTCCACCATCAGCCAGCTCAGCTATATCATCCTCGGGGCGGGGCTGCTCACCTCCCTGGGCCTCTCGGGCGGGCTGCTGCACCTGCTTAATCATGCCCTGCTCAAGATCACCCTCTTTTTCTGTGCCGGGGCCATTATTACAGTTACCGGGAAAGAAAAGATCAGCGAGCTGGCCGGTGTGGGGCGGCAGATGCCTTTGACCATGCTGGCCTTTACCGTCTGCAGCATCGGTATGATCGGCATACCCCCCACCAACGGCCTTATATCCAAGTTATATCTTATGGGCGGCAGTCTCGACGCCGGGCTGCCGGCGATAATCGTTGTTTTAATTACCAGCGCCCTGCTGAATGCCGGCTACTTTGTTCCTATTATCATTACGGCATTTTTTAAACCGGGCGATTTTAAGCGGGCCCGGGGCGCAGAAGCCCCCATATCCATGCTGGGCCCCATTATAGTTCTGGCACTTATCTGCCTTGTTGCCGGCATCAAGCTGGATCTGACAGTGCCCTTTATTCAAGATGTGGTAGCCTATCTGTTCTAGGCGCAGTGCAAAATATTTATCTGAGCAAGGAAGTGATCGGGAGTGAATTACCTGCTGATACCTGTGGTGGCACCGGTTTTTCTTACGCCCTTTTTGTTTATTCTTTCAACGGAATGGAGGCGCAGGCTGGTCCTCCTTTACTCGATTAGCCTCTTTGCGGCAGCCCTTTACCTGGTTTCAGGCGCCGGGGTCTTGGATGAAACGCTGCTTGGTTCAAAATTCCTGGCCCAGAGCGGGCTGACATTTTTGGCTTTTAAGCTGCACCCTTACGGGAAGATCGCCGCTTTCGGTTTTACCCTGGTCGGCGCTTTAGGGCTTCTGTACGGCTTGAAACAGTCGGATGCCGCGGAGCAGGCAGTCTCTGTCTGGGCGGTGGCCGCCGCGATAGGGGTGTCATTTGCCAATAACTATCTTACTTTTCTTTTATTTTGGGAGCTGCTTTCACTGGCTGCGGCGGCGCTTGTTTATCTGAAGAAAACCCCGGAGGCCGTAAAAATGGCCACCCGCTTGCTGGCCTTTCAGCTGGTGGGCGGTTTTTCGCTCACTGTAGGCATAGTCCTGAACTACTATGCCACCGGCTCTTTCGACCTGATCATTCCGGAGGCGGGCCTTTTGTTCTTTATTATCGGCATCGGGATTAAAACAGCCTTTATTCCCCTGCACTTCTGGGTTCCTTGGGGTTATCCGGCGGCTTCTTTCCCCTCCAGTGTCTTGCTGGCCGCCCTCTGTACCAAGGCCGGAGTTTACGGGGTAGCCCGAATTTTGCCGCCGGGTGAAGGGATCGCTCTTATGGGAGCCTGCATGGCCCTCGTCGGTGTGAGTTTTGCGCTCATGCAAAGTCGCCTGAGGTCACTTCTCTCTTATCATATCATCAGCCAGGTGGGTTACATGGTGGCCGGCGTAGGCCTGGGCCTGGTCTGTTCGGTTGATGGGGGGCTTTTGCACCTGGTCAATCATATGATCTACAAGGCCTTGCTGTTTATGAGCGCCGGTGCTGTACTTTTTGCCACGGGGAGCGAAAATATCCATGAATTGCACCACCCCGAACCCGGTGAAGAGGGCCCGCCTATTTGGAGAGTTATGCCCATTGCTGCTGCCGGTGCAGTTATCGGGGCGCTTTCCATTGCCGGGATGCCCCCCTTTAACGGTTATGTCAGCAAATTCTTGCTTAAAACAGGGACCCATGATTTTCCTCTGGTCTTCTGGGCCCTGCAGATTGCCAGCGTGGGCACGGCGCTTTCCTTTGCCAAGTTTGTTTACTTCGGTTTTATAAAGGGGAGGCTGAAGATCAAACGACCTCTGGATCTGCCTATGCAAGCGGCTATTATTGGCCTGGCAGCCTGCTGTGTTTTCTTTGGCCTCTTTCCCGGATTGCTGAAGGTGATTCTGCCCTACCAGAGCAGCCTGCAGGTCTACACATCCAGCGGGATTCTCATGGCTGCCGGCCTGGTGGGCGGGGGCATTTTGCTGTTCGCCCTCTTTTCCAGGCAGCTGGAAAAAGAGAGCCGCGCTCCGGCCGAACTGGTTCGTGCCGGCCGGAAGTTCGGGAGCGCCGTAACAGAAGCTGCGGTGACTCTCTGGGCGGCTTCGCTTTCACTGGGGACGGCTGTTGCGCTTTATTGCCGGACTGCCCTGAGCTCTACGGCACGGTCTGCATTCAGGCTGGGCCAGCGGCTTGATTACAAACCGGGCCGGTCGGACTTTTTCCTGGCGGTCAACTTCAGTAATATCGATTTTGACATTACCCTGATCATGATCATTTTAGGGATTGTTCTGGTGACGCTATTTTCCTTTCAATTTGGATTT
>CAZQVX010000065.1:0-8061 GCA_964596845.1 uncultured Syntrophomonadaceae bacterium
GTAGGAAGAAACTATGGTAGAGGACATTAAAATACAGCCCGGCAGGCAGCTTACAGGGAATAGGGGGAGAAATAATGCTTAAACAATGGCAGAAGCAGCAGCCGCAGAAATTTATTTCAACCGATGATATTTTCAGCAATATCCACGCCGGCGACCGGATTTTCATCTCGACCGGCTGCGGCGAACCGCAGTACCTGGTCAGCAGGCTCGTCGCCTATGTGGAGACCCACCCCAAGGCTTTCTTCGACGCCGAGGTCCTGCAGGTCTGGACCCTGGGGGTGGCCCCTTATACCGATGAAAAGCTGAAACATAACTTTCGGCATAACTCCTTTTTTGTCAGCCATCACACCCGCGAAGCGGTCAACCGGGGCAAGGCCGACTATACCCCAATATTTCTCTCCGATCTGCCGGCCCTTTTCCGCCGCCGGCAGGTCCCTGTGGATGTGGCCCTGATCCAGACTTCTCTGCCCGACGCCCGCGGCTACCTCAGCCTGGGCATCAGCGTGGATATCGTCAAGGCGGCGCTGGAGAGCGCGGCCCTGGTTGTGGCTCAGGTGAACCGGTTCATGCCCCGGGTTCACGGCGACAGCTTCATCCACATTGACGATATCAACTACCTGGTGCCTCACGATGAGCCCTTGATGGAGTATTCACCGGGGCAGGTGGATCCGGAGATCGCCGCCAAGATCGGCGCCTACGTCGCCCGCATCGTTGAGGATGGGGATACTATCCAGATCGGCTACGGCAGTGTCCCCAATGCCATTCTCCCGGCGCTGCGGGAGAAGAAGCACCTGGGGGTACATACTGATCTTCTGGGCGACGGCCTGCTCGAATTAGTGAAAAGCGGGGTCATCGACAACAGCTGTAAAACTATCAATCGCGGCAAGACCATTGCCTCTTATTGCATGGGTTCGCAGTCCAGCTATGAACTCATCGACGATCATCCGGCTATTGAGCTAAAAGAGATCGATTACACGAACAACCCTCTGCTCATCGCCCGGCATGAAAACATGGTCGCCATTAACAGCGCGCTGGAGGTCGACCTGACGGGGCAGGCCACTTCGGAATCCATCGGCACGCTTTTTTACAGCGGTATCGGCGGGCAAGCCGGCTTTATCCGCGGCGCAGCCATGGCTCCGGGGGGTAAGACCATGCTGGCTTTGCAATCGACCACCAGGGACGGCGCCACCTCGCGCATTGTCCCCCTGCTGCAGCAGGGGGCGGGGGTTACTCTGACCCGCGGGGATATCCAGTATGTGGTTACAGAGTACGGCCAGGCCTACCTGCACGGCAAAAACATCCGCGAGCGGGCCATGGCCCTTATTGCTATCGCCCACCCCCGGTTTCGCCCCTGGCTCATCGAAGAGGCGAAAAAGCTTTCCCTGATCTATAAGGATCAGGCCTTCTACCCCGGCAAAAAGGGAGAATACCCCGAACACCTGGAGACCCACCGCACCACGAAAGCGGGGCTCGGCGTTTTGCTGCGGCCCGTCAAGATCAGCGATGAGACGCTGCTCAAAGATTTCTTTTACTCACTTTCCGACAAAAGCCTCTACCAGAGATTTCTCACCATCCGGCGGCATATGCCCCATGAAGAACTGCAGAAACAGTTCGTGGTCATCGACTATACCAGGGAGATGATCATCCTGGCGGTGAAAAGATACCTGGGCCATGAGGTGATCGCCGGGGTGGCCCAGTACTGCATTGACGAAAGCGCCCTGACCGCCGAGGCTTCCATCGTGGTGCGCGATGATTTTCAAAAGAAGGGGCTCGGTTTCGAACTGCTCTCATACCTGGTCTACGCAGCTCAGAAGCAAGGGTTGCATATCCTGCAGGCCAATGTTATGCCCGGCAACATGGCTGTGCTGCGCCTCATTGAAAAACTGGGCCTGAGAACGGAGAAAAAATGGGACGGGGGCATCTTCAATATCCAGATATATTTAACCTAGTAAATAAATCCAATTTAGCAGATAAGATTGGGACTCTTTCCGTCGAGCGCACCAGGCAGATCCTGGCTGGGGTCAAACTCGTGATAGAGCCGAGGGAGATTACTTGATGCTCATATATCTCCCCTGTTCATTAATATAGGAAGATGATAGATATTGCCGGCAGCTGGATCTACTCCAGCTGCCGGCCTAGATCAAAGCCCTCCCGGATGGCCTCGGTAAGCTTGCGCGGACCGGCCGCGTCGCCGATCAAGTAAAGTTTTTCCACCTTCTCCTGCAGCTGAGCGTAGATCTCATTATTTGCCGCCGCCCCCACAGCCAGGATCACGGTGTCGGCGGGGAGCAAAACATTTTCCGGCGTCCCGCTGTTATCCCCTCTCTCTTTCTCGATGACGGCGCCCTCTTCATTGATCTCTTTGATTTTCGCACCCGTGATTACCTCGATCCCCAGGCGGCGCAGGTTTTTCAGCGCAATCCAGCGAGTGCTGATCCCCATATCGGAAGCGACTCGCGGCAGCATCTCGATGACAGTTATCTCCCGGTTGCTGCAGTTGAGCAATTGAAGCAGTCTCTCCGGAGTTTCAGCCTCGTATTCCATTAAAAATTTGAGTGTCGCCGCATCGATGGTCCCCAGGGAAGCTACCGTGAGGGCTGTCTCACAGCCCACTGATCCGCCGCCGGCAACGATAACTCGCCAGCCCGGGACAGCGGTTCCCCGCAGGATGTCGCGGTAGCCCACAACCTTATGCCGGGCGCCTGCAGTAACGGGGAAAGGCGCCGGCGCCGGCAGCGCCCCTGTGGCGGCGATTACGGCGTCGGGCCCGAAATCGAGGACTTCATCCGCCGTGGCGGTGCGGTTAAGGACCAGGTCTACGCCGGCCTCTGCAAGCTCATGGCGGTAAAAATCGAGGATGGTGATAAATTCTTCTTTTCCCGGGGGGCGGGCGGCATAATGAAGCTGGCCGCCTATCTGCGGCGCCTTCTCCCAGAGGGTCACCCGGTGGCCTCGCTGCGCTGCCGTCCGCGCCGCCTCCAGGCCCGCCGGTCCGCCGCCGATGATGAGCACCTTCTTAGGCCGGGGGGCCGGGGTGATCTCAACTTCACCCTCCCGACCGGCCAGAGGGTTTACCGTGCAGTGCACCTCTTTAAGAGTAAAAACCGAATCGAGGCAACCCTGATTGCAGGCGATGCAGCGGCGGATGGATCCTTGGCGGCCTTCGAGGATCTTTTGTGGCAGATAGGGATCGGCGATGAGGGTGCGGCCCATAGAGACCAGGTCGGCGCTGCCGCCGGCCAGGATCTGCTCCGCTGTAGCGGGATCGTTGATCCGGTTGCCGGCGATAACCGGAACACTGACATTCTCTTTTACTCCCCGGGCCAGGTATGCAAAAGCGCCGCGGGGCAGGTGGCCGGTGATCTGGGGGACGCGCGATTCGTGCCATCCCCCGGTAACGTTGAAACAGTCGGCGCCGGCCCTCTCCAGCGCCGCAGCGAAGCGCACCGCCTCGCTGTTGGTGTTGCCGCCGGGGACAAAATCATGTCCCGATAGCCTGACCAGGATCGTGAATGCGTCGCCGACTCGCTCCCGCACTCCCTTGATCACCTCCACCCCGAAACGGCACCTGTTGTCAAAAGAGCCGCCGTAAGCGTCGCTCCGGTGGTTGGTCAGAGGGGAGAGAAACTGGCAGATGAGGTAGCCGGCGCTGGCGATGATCTCGACGGCGTCAAAACCTGCTTCTTTCGCTCGCAGCGCTGCCGCGGCGAAGCTCTCAACGGCCTTCTCGATATCCTCTGCCGACATTTCACGGGGTGTCTCCCGGGTCAGCCGTGAGGTGACGGCCGATGGGGCGAGGGGCTCCTCTTTTGTAAAAGCCCGGTAGGCGTAACCGCCGGCCTGGTAGAGCTGCGCCGCAATTTTCGCTCCCGGTTTTTTGACCGCAGCGGCAAGCTGCTGCAGCCCGGAAATATATTTATCGTCGTGCAGGCCGATCATGAGCGGCCCGCCGCCGGAGAGGTCGATGCTGCAGCCGCCCACGATGATCAGGGCCGCTCCGCCGCGAGCTCTCGTTTCGTAGTAGCGAATCAGCTTCTCGTTGACGAAGCCTTCCGGTGAATAGTTATGGTGCAGAGCCGGCATGCAGATCCGGTTTTTCAACGCCAGGCCGCCCACCTGGATGGGTTCAAAAAGCATGTAGAGATCGCCTCCTTGGCTTGCAAAACAGGTTAAATCTTTTATTTCTTCAAAAAACAAATAAAGCCTTTTTTTCAGAAATCTCCGCTCTACTGCAGGACTGGGCGGCTCAGGAGAAGAAACGACCATACAACGCCGGTTAAGGAGTGTTTGTTTTTAATGAAGGGGAAAAATATTTCTGAAATTCTCCTCTGCGATCTTGATGCCTTTTTCGCTTCAGTGGAGCAGCGCGATCATCCCGAATACAGAGGCCGGCCGGTTATCGTCGGCGGCAGCCCCGCTGCCCGCGGCGTCGTCTCAACCTGTTCGTACGAAGCGCGTAAATTCGGCGTTCATTCAGCCATGCCTTCGGCTGAGGCGCTCAAGCTCTGTCCGGAAGCTGTATTCCTGCCCGTGGATATGGCCCGTTACCGCCATGTATCAGAACAGGTTTTCGCCATCTACGATCGCTTTACCCCGGAGATAGAGATTGTCTCCATCGATGAAGCTTACCTGGCCCTGCCTGCCGGTGAAGGACTGCGGGCGGCAAAAGAAATCCATCTGGCCGTGCGGGAGGAGCTGCAGCTTTCTTTAACCATAGGTATTTCCAAAAACAAGCTTCTGGCCAAGATCGCTTCGGAGATGGCCAAACCAAAGGGGGTGGGGGCGCTCTGGCCTGAAGAGGTTCGGGCGCTGCTCTGGCCCCAGCCCCTGAAAACGCTGCCCGGCCTGGGACCGGCTTCAGAGCAGAAGTTAAAAAGGATTGGCATTACCACTGTGGGGCAGTTGGCCGCGGCGCCTGTTGATCTGCTGCAAAAAACCCTGGGGAACAGCGGACCTGCATTACAGCGCTGTGCCGGCGGTATGGATGATCGACCCCTGGAGCCCTTTCGTGAGATGAAGTCAATCTCTGAGGAAAAAACCTTTGCGGCAGATCTGTCCGACGAAGAGGTGGCCAAGGCTGTGCTCATGGCCCAGGCGGAGGGGCTGGGCTACCGCCTGAGAACTGAAGGACTGCTTGCCAAGACCGTCTCTATAAAGCTGCGCTATGCTGATTTTAGTACCATCACCCGGGACCGGACCCTGCCCGACCCCACAGACAGCGACCTGGAAATTTACAGAGTTGCCGAGGAGCTCTTCACGTGCCATAGAGGGCGCCGGCCCTGGAGGCTCATCGGCCTGCGGGTGACCGGCCTTTGCACCGGAGAGCAGCTTACGCTATTTGATACCTCCTGCCGGGAGGGGGAAAAAGATGGCCTGGTGACGGTCCGGGATCGCCTCCGCGAAAAATACGGCGCCGCCGTTGTCTACCGGGCCCGGGGTTTGCTCAAGCCGCGGCGTAAAAAGGATTAAAAGATCATCGGGTAATAATGTTTATTCCTTATACAAATAATAATAAAAACTGAGAGGAGCAAAACAATGCACGACAGGTTTACCCGGGGGTTCGTCGCAGGGGCTCTGGCGGGGATAGCCCCTTTTGTAATTAATCATAGCGCTTATGCTTTAAAACTAACCAGCTTGCGATGGGTTGATTTTTTGGGCATATTTATAACCGGCAGCAGACCCTCCAGTCTCGGCGCGCTTGTTTTTGCCCTAGTAGCCGAGTTTATCTTATTGGGGGTATTCGGCATATTTTTTGCCTATTTAGTACCACTGGTTACCAGTGTAAATTACTTACTGAAAGGCTTTTTGTACGGCGCCTCGATCTGGTTTATTGCTTATTTTGTTACCATAACACTCCGCCCTTCCGGTTTTGCAGAGATTCCCCTTAATACAGCCGTAACAAACTTAGTGGCTGGTATAATCTGGGGTTTAACTCTGAGTATTATACTTAAACGGGTGGACAGACTTGTCAAATCTCACTGATACCCACCAGCTTTTGTGCCTGTGCTTTAAAGCCGCTTCCGAACTTGTTGTATGCGAAGCAGGATTTCAAGCAATTAACTTGAAACTTAATATAATACAGACTATTGTTAATTTACCTAGGGGTGTCAACCATTAATATCTCCGCGGAGGGGAGCCAGTGAATAAGAAAACAGGAGGCTTTATGGTGAAGAAAAACCCGCTGATTGATCTGATGAACCCGCGTTCTATTGCCACGGTCGGCGCAGGGAACAACCCCACGAAAATGGGCACAATCCAGGCTTTAAGCATTGTCAAGGATGGATATCGCGGTAAATTTTATCCCGTCCATCCTTCTGAGCAGGCGGTTCTCGGCTTTAAGGCTTACCCCACTGTTGAGGATCTTCCAGAAACGCCCGATCTGGCCATATTTATCGTGCCTACAGATCAGGTGATGGGGCTCATGGAGGATTTCGGAAAGATCGGCACCAGGCGCGCGGTGGTTATCACCGCAGGCTTTCGGGAGACGGGAGAGGCGGGGCGGGAGCTGGAGGAGCAGCTCAAGGAGCTCACCCGTCGCTATGGGATCCGCTTTATCGGGCCCAACTGTATCGGCCTGCTCAACAGCGCCATCTCGCTCAATATCACAGTGATGCCGCTGGAAGACCCGCCGGGCATGCTGGGGATGGCCTCGCAAAGCGGCACCTACGTCACCCAGACTCTGCCTTACCTGAAAAGGCGGGGGATCCGCTTCAGCAAAGCCATCAGCCTGGGCAACGAGGCTGATATCGACATCAATGACGCCCTGGATTACCTGGGAGAAGACGAGCAGACGAAGGCTATCGCCCTCTATATAGAAGGGCTCAAAGACCCCGCTCGTTTTCTGCGCATCGCGCAGAAAATCACGCCGCACAAACCGGTGTTGGCTCAGTACGTGGGCGGCACCGCCGCCGGGGCCCGCGCCGGATCCAGCCACACCGGCGCCATGGCCGGCCCCGATCACCTCTACGACGGGTTGCTGCAGCAGGCCGGGATCATCAGGGTCTACTCGGTGGAGGATCTCTATGGGCAGGGCTGGGCCCTGGCCACCCAGCCGCCGCTTAAGGGGAACCGCATCGGTGTGATCACCAATTCCGGCGGACCGGGAACAGCCATGTCCGATACCTTAAACAGGAGCGGGATGGAGGTGCCTCTCTTCTCGGAGCGGCTCCGGGAGCAGATCAGGCCGCATATCCCGCCGCATGGCGCCAGCACCAACCCCGTTGATCTTACCTTTTTTCTCGATGCACAGGCCATCAGCGTGACCATTCCGGAATTAATCATTGAAAGCGGCGAGGTGGACGGGATCGTTCTGCACGGGGCTATGGGCACCGGTTTTATGGGCGCCATCTTCACCCATGCCGAAGAGATGTTCGCCATGTCCCGCGAAGAATTTCTGAAGATGTTCCGCGAAGATCTTACCGCGGCTATGGAGCTGCCCAAAAAACACAAATTCCCCTTTCTCATCTCTTCATTTCTTGGTGAAAGCGATGATTATACTACGGCTTACCAGGCTCACGGTACTCCGGTCTATGACTCTCCGGAAAAAACGGCCCGGTCAATGGTTATCCTATGGAAATACAGCCAAATCCGGGGCCGGACTGTCGACGATCCGCCTTCCTTGCCGCAGGCTGCTGCCGGGGTAAAGGGGCTTATCGGGGAGTCGCTGCAACGGGGGGCCCCTATTCTTGACGAATATTCTTCAAAGAGGGTCCTTGCCGCTTACGGCATTCCCACCTGTGCTGAGGAGCTTGCTTTTTCAGCGGCGGAGGCGGCTGAGGTTGCCGGCCGGCTGGGTTATCCGGTGGTTTTAAAGGCCTGCTCGGAGGAGATTGCTCACAAGACGGGCAAGGGGCTGATCCATCTCAACTTGAAGGACGAAGCGGCTGTGCGCCGCTCTTTTGTGGCTGTTCAGGAGGCGGCGGGGAAAGAGGTACCTGTGCTGGTGGCGCAGATGGTGCGCGGTGATCGCGAACTTGTAGCCGGGGCTATCCGGCAGCCTGGTTTTGGGCCTTGTGTCATGTTCGGTCTGGGCGGAATCTTTACCGAGGCGCTGCGCGATAC
>CAZQVX010000066.1:0-8045 GCA_964596845.1 uncultured Syntrophomonadaceae bacterium
TCAGGCGCGCCTTCTTGGACGGGGTGATCTGTTCAACGTTTTTTGTTTTTGATCTGGGCGCCGCTGTTGGGATCAATTGTATAATCTTGATCGTAGATCAGTTGGGAAATGGGAAGGATTTCGTAGCCCTGCCCGCGGTAATGTTCGATAATCGCCGGAAGGGCCTCGGCGGTGTGAAGTCCGTTGTTATGAAAAAGGATAATAGCCCCGCTGTGAGCCCGGCTGGTGACTCTTTCGACGATCTCGTCTTTCGTCAGGTTCTGCCAGTCCAGAGAATCAATACTCCACTGGATGGTTTTGTAACCCAGCCCGGCAGCCGCCTCGATAACCTGGTTGCTGTATTCGCCGAAGGGAGGCCTGAAAAGAGCTGTTTTTTGGCCTGAAACCTTTTCAATCATCTGCTCCACTCTTTTAAGTTCAGTCCGAACCTCATCTCCGCTCAGGCTGTTCAGGTGCGGGTGAGTCAGGGTGTGGTTCCCGATTTCGTGGCCCTCCTGGGCGATTAATTTAACGTATTCGGGATAGTCCTCGACCCAGAAGCCGGTGAGAAAGAAGGTGGTTTTGATCTCATTTTCTTTTAAGATCTCCAGGATGCTTTCGGTGCGCTCTGCACCCCAGCTGGCATCAAAGGAGAAAGCTACCTTTTTATCCTTCATCTCGACGTAGTAGATGGGCACCAGCCGTTCTCCCCGGCCCACCACTGCCGCCAGCTTTCCCGGAAGGTTGAACAGGGGAGTCAGGAGAAGAAAGGCTGCCACCAGGCAGAGCCCGATGATCAGTTTCAGCCGCTTCTTATTGAACAAGACCGTGACGAACAAGACAATCACCCCCTTTATCGATATGTCCCCTGAAGGTGCATTATGCTTCTTCACCGCGGCCTTCGTTTAAGTTATAATTAATAAAACGTAACTGCGGATGGGGGAGAGCAGATGAACGGGCCTGAAAGGCGACCTTGCCTGGATCTGATCAAGCCGTACGAACCGGGTAAGCCTATTGAAGAGGTAAAGCGAGAGCTGGGTTTGGACAGTGTGGTGAAGCTGGCTTCAAATGAAAATCCGCTGGGCCCCTCTCCGGCAGCGATGAAGGTACTTGCAGAGCAGATCAGCTCTTTACATTACTATCCTGATGGAAGCTGTTTCAGGCTCAAGAACGCCCTGGCCCAAAAGTTCGGGATCGATCCCGAAGAGGTGATCGTTGGAAACGGCACCGATGAACTGCTCACCCTCATTGCCATGGCCTACATCAACCCCGGCGACGAGGGGATTATGGCGCCGCCCACATTTTCGGAATACGAATTCGCCCTGCGCCTCATGGGGGGAGTGCCCCGCACAGTGCCCCTGACCGGTGATCAATTTGAATATGATTTTGACGCGCTCTCCGCTGCCGTGAATGAGCGCACCCGCCTGGTTTTCATCTGCAGCCCCAACAATCCCACCGGAACCATTGTGCACCGAAAGCCTTTGGAAAAGTTTTTGGCCGCCCTGCCGCCCGGTATTCTGGTGGTGCTCGATCAGGCCTACATTGAATATGTTACCGATCCCGCCCATCCCGATGGGTTGGAATATATCAAGCAAGGCTGCCCTCTGCTGGCCCTGCGGACCTTCTCCAAGATATACGGCCTGGCCGGGCTGCGTATAGGTTACGGGATTGCGCCTGCCGCGGTGATCGCTGATCTGAACCGGGTGCGGCAGCCCTTCAACGTCAATGCCGCCGCCCAGGCGGCAGCTGAAGCCGCCCTTGGGGATCACGATTTTATGGACCGCTCCCTGGCACTTGCTGAAAGGGGCAGAAAGCAGCTTGCCGCAGGTTTTAAACGGATGGGGCTAAAGGCGGTGCCCACAGAGGCCAACTTCTGTTTTGTCCATGTGGGGACTGATTCCAGGCAGCTTTTCAAGGATCTTCTCAAGCGCGGCCTGATTGTGCGAAGTGGAGATATCTTCGGCTACCCCCACCATATCCGGGTTACCTGCGGCACCGAAGAGCAAAACGAGCGCTTCTTGACCGCCCTGGAGGAGATCCTCTTTACAAAATAGCCGGCCGGTGCCGCTACCGCTGTGAGCACCCTGTTGTGAACATCAAAATTCACCCATACCTTCATTAAGTCACTCTGCCCGAGGGGCTGTAAACACAGCCTATATTATCCTCTTTTCACTCCATAACCACAAAATTTGAAAAATAGCTTGACGGGCAACTAAATTTAATTTATCTTTAAATTAGAATATTAACAGATGATATTATTTTTAACCAAAGATAGGTAAATAGCGGGGGGACCCATCCACAATACTTTAAAAAGGAGGAAAAATAATGTCTGTTCAGGAATGGAAGCTGCCGCTGCTAAACGATTATCCCGAGAAGTGGGCGCAGATCGAGCCCTCAAAGCCGGCCCTGGTTCAGTACGAAGACGGCAAAACGGTGACCTACAAGCAGTTCAACACCCTGGTGGATTTTTTTGCCCTGCGGCTCCTCGATATGGGAATCGGTAAAGGAGATCGGGTGGCCACGATGCTGGTGCTGGTGCCCGAACATGTCATCTTGATGTATGCCTGCTTCAAGATCGGGGCGATTATTGCTCCCCTGGACGTGCGCCTCAAAGAGGCGGAGGTAGTGCGCGACTTAGGCAAGATCAAACCGAAGGCTTTCTTTTTTCTGGGGAATACCCCCTTGCGCGATTTTCGCGAGGTGGGGAAAGCAGTCCGGGAGAACTGTTCCTATGTTAAGCATCTGGTCCAGTTCACTCCCAACCCGCAGCCCGGGGAGCTGTTGGAGGGGGCGGCGGCGATCACCGATCTGATGAACAAGCGAAAGCTGGTGGGATTGAAACTCAAGGATATTCTAACCGGCAAGCTTAAGAAGATCCACGCCCAGATCGATACCCACACCCCGGCCTTGATTATCTTTACCACGGGGACCACGGGTGAGCCGAAACCGGCGGTAATGAGCCACGAAAACATTATTATTCAGAATGAGGTTCTGGCGCGAGGGTTCGGCTACGAGATCGATCGCAGCGAAATGCGCATGCTGATCAACCTGCCGCCCAGCCATGTGGGCTGCGTGACAGAGCAGCTGATGACGACCATTTTCTTGGGGGCGACCGCCTACATGCTGCGCATATTCGACCCTAAGATGACCCTTGAAGCCATTGAGAAACATAAGATTACCGTGCTGGGGCAGATTCCCACGCAGTACCGCCTGGAATGGGCCATGCCCGAATACAGCAGCTATGATCTGAGCAGCCTTCGCTTTGCCATCTATGGGGGTTCCGCTGTGGACAGCGCTTTCTTAAGAGAGATGGCCAAGATGGCGCCCGGTTTCGGCACAGGCATGGGCATGACCGAGACTGCCGGATTCTACACCTTTACAGCGCGAAATATTACTGTTGACGAGATGGCCGGTCAGGTCGGCGCAGCCTTTGATGAGCTTGCCCCGGTGACCGTCCGCAAACCGGTGCAAACTGATGGAAATGCCGGGGAAGAGCTGCCTGACGGGGAGATTGGCGAAATCTGCGCCCATGGGCCCATTGTGTTCCTGGGGTATTATAACCTGCCCGAAGAGACCGCCAAAGCGGTGACCAAAGATGGGGTCCTCTATACCGGGGATATGGGCTATTACAAAATGGTGGGATCCAACCGCGCGCTATTTCTCTCAGGAAGGCAGAAATTTGTGATCAAGCAGAAAGGATACCAGGTTTATCCTGACGAGGTGCAGGAGTTCATTTCTACGCATCCCAAGGTCGATCTTGTCGATGTCGTCGGGGTCAAACACCGCGTTTTTGATGAGGGGATTTTTGCTTTTGTCCGGCCCAAGAAGGGGGTAGATTTAACGGCGGAGGAGATTGCGGAGCACTGCCGGAATATCGCCGCCTACAAGAGGCCTTTGCATATTGAAATATGGCCTCATGATAAAGAATTTCCTCTGACCCGGGTGGCCAAGGTGGATAAGCGCGAGCTTAAAACAGTGGCCGAAGAGATGGTGGAAAAACTGCGCCGCGAAGGCAAATGGGACGCCGCCTCATCGTCGGAGGTAGGAAGCCGCTAGGGCGAACCGCGCCCGCCTGCCCGCCGGGAATGGAACAATGTGGGACAGCAGGGCTCTGCCTGTTAGTCCCACTTTTAAAAGTAGGTCTAAGGTAACCCCCCGCTCACTATAATAGATTATAGCTGCAAGGGGGGGAAGCCGTTTGCGACCGGTGATCGCCGCTGCAGTAATTGTGTTTTTCTTTTTCCTGCTCTACCGCCAGAGGGCTGAGGTGCCCCGGCAAAAAAAACATATCATTGCTTACCTGATGGCTTTTTTCGCCATATTTCTCACCGTCTCCATGGTGCGCTTTCCGAAAGACGCCTTTGAAGCTGCGGTAACGGGGCTGCATGTCTGGTGGGATATAGTTTTTCCGGCGCTGCTCCCCTTCTTTGTCATCTCCCAGATTCTCATCGGTTTGGGTGTCGTTCATATGATGGGCGTATTTTTAGAGCCGGTGATGCGACCGCTCTTCAATGTCCCCGGAGCGGGCTCCTTCGTGATGGCCATGGGCCTGGCTTCCGGTTTTCCCATCGGAGCTGTTTTAACCACAGAGCTGCGCCGGCGCAACCTGTGCAACCGCGTAGAGGCGGAAAGGCTGATCAGCTTCAGCAATACCGCCGATCCCCTCTTCATGATCGGCGCGGTAGCCGTAGGCATGCTTGGTTTTCCGCAGGCGGGTTTGACCATCGTTCTGGCGCATTATCTCTCCAGCCTTACTATGGGCTTTTTGATGCGTTTTTACCGGCGCAACGAGCCCGCCTCTGCGGATCGGGGCCCGCGGCGCGGACCGCTCATCGCCCGGGCGCTGCAGTCTTTGGTAGAGGCGCGGGAAAAAGACGGGCGCCCGATCGGCCGGCTGATGGGAGAAGCGATCCAGAAATCCATCGAGACGCTTCTTCTGGTGGGCGGTTTTATTATCCTGCTTGCCGTGGTTATCCGCATCCTCGATCTCATGGGGGTGGTTGCTTTCCTGAGCCGGGGTATTGGCGTCCTGCTGGATCTGGCCGGCCTCAGCCCCGCCCTTGCTGCACCTCTTGTCAGCGGTATTTTTGAGATCGATCTGGGCTGCCAGGCGGCAGCCGGAGCTGCAGGTGCGGCTATGGGGGAAAAGATCATCGCTATAGGGATGATTATCGCCTGGAGCGGCCTCTCGGTGCACTGCCAGGTGGCCAGTATCATTTCGAAAACCGACCTGCGGATCGCTCCATACCTGGCCGCCCGGGCCGTCCACGCCCTCATCGCCGGGGTTTTTACCGCGCTGCTCCTGAGCCGGGCCGGATCCCTCTTAAGCCACATTGCTTTACCCGTATTTTTAAAGACGATCCCTTCAGGCAGCCTTGCTTTCTGGTGGTCCCGGACCCTCTTTATGTTCAATCAACTGCTCATCTTTATGGGATTGCTTGCGGTTCTGGCCGCAGTTGTCTACATATTTCGCGCCGTGCGGACTGCTTTCTTCTACAGCCGCAAAAGTTAGTTACACCGGTGCCCGGCACCGTTGTAACTAATGTTCGGCCAGGGCGTCCAGGGCGCCGGGGAGCGCTTCTGCTTCGATAAAGGCCAGCACAGTATCACCGTACTTTCTCTGATCAACGTGCGGCTGTTTTTCCGGCCAGAGCCGGCTGCGGGCAAAGAGTTCGAGCACAAGCAAGCCGCCTTCGCGCAGCAGGCAGGCTGACTCAATAGCCTTCAAGGCCTGTGGCACACTCGTTTCCTGGTAGGGGGCATCGAGAAAGATGAGATCAGCCTTTTTCCCCTCCCGTGACAGTAGTTGCAGGGCCTGATGGGCATCAAGGCCGATCAGCCTGGACCGGCCGGCCAGCCCGGTATGGGCCAGGTTTTCTTTGATCATGGCGAGATGCTGCCTGTTTTTTTCTACAAAGACTGACTCCGCCGCGCCCCTGCTCAACGCTTCGATGCCGATGGCGCCGCTGCCGGCATAAAGATCCCACACCGCCGTTTTAATGACCCTAGCCCCCAGGATGTTGAAAAGAGCCCCTTTCACCCGGCCCGAGGTCGGCCTGACGGCATTGCCCCGGGGGACCTTCAGCCTGGCTCCTTTAGCCGATCCTGCGATTACTCGCATGGCGCCGCCCCCTGATGTTTCTTAAAGTTTAACACCGGGAGCGGTAAATAACAATCAAAGCACCCCTGCATAACCCCTGCCGCCGATGTTCAAAATATCTTTTGCTTGCCCTGCATAGATTAAAGAAGCCCCGTCAGGGAGGATAGAACATGTCTGGTCCCTGGGAGTCTTTAGCGTCGGTTTTTAGCGCAGATCTGATGAACACATTTATTTACCTGGTGCTGAACAACCTGGGCGTTCTGCTGATGCTCTGGTTTGTCTCCGCGGTCTGGATCTATTACGCTGCACGCATCCCCACCTCTCGGAAAAGGGTCTACCGGCTGGCGCTCTGCTGTTACCTTTTCTTTTTTGCAAAAGAGCTCTTCCGAATAAATCAGTGCATTCTGGAGTTCTGCAGGGACAGTATGGTTCCCTACCGGGCTGTCCTGGTCAACCTGATCCTGCCGCACGGCATCCCGGAGTATTTTGCTTTTGTTCTGGCGACAGCCTTTGCCCTGATCTGGCTGGCCCGATCCCTGGAGAGCGGATGCTGGCGCTATCCGGGGCACCGCGCTGTGCTGAGCCCGGTTCTGCTGGCCATATTGGCGGCGGTTATCGAAATTACACTTACCCCCTACCTTTATTTAAACTACTTGTCAAAGGGGTAAAAAGAGCGGGGCGCTCCGACAGCAGCCCCGCTTCAGGTTAAAAGGTTCGTTTCAGGTTAAGCCAACAGCTCTTGCACCAGCTCTCCGATGACTTCGACATAGCGGGCCACATCATCTTCTGTAGTCACCGGGGAGATGAGAGCCATATCGTGCACCGGCGACAACAATATCCCGCGATTGGTGCAGTAGATATGGATGAGCATCTCCAGCGGCCCGGTGAGCCCCTCGGTGAGCAGGTCCACCTCGTTATATTCTACATCAAAAAGGGTGTCGATTCCCCGGCGCGGAGGCCCGGGCAGAAAGCGGAATTCTACGCGGCAGCCGATGCGGGCTACGTACCAGGGCAGCCGGTGCTCTCTGATGATGGCGCCGATGCCCTCTTCCACCTTTTTAGCCAGGGGAATCATACGGGCGTATGATTCTTCGGTGAGCAGATGTCTTAGAGTGGCTTTGATCGCCGCCACTGCGGGTGCGTTTCCGGAGAGGGTCCCCCCGAAGCCGAAAAAATTAAACCAGGGGATCCGCTCCGCGATCATCTCTCCGAGTTCCTGCGACAGGCCGAGCACTGCCGCCGGGTAGCCGCCGGCTACCAGTTTTCCCAGCACAAAGATATCCGGCTCCAGCTTCAGCTCGCCCGTCATCCCCGCCGGGCCACCGCAGATGGAATGGGTTTCATCGATGAGCAGCAGAGTGCCGTACTTGCGGGTGAGACTGCGCAGGGCATCGTGAAAGCCGGGTTCCGGGTGGATGATTCCCACATTGGTCATCACCGGCTCGGCGATGACACAGGCCACATCCCCGGGCGCCAGCGCCGCTTCGAGCCCTTCAACATCGTTGAATTCAACTATGCGCGTCATTGTTGAAGGATCTGCGACCAGCGGCCCCATCAGCCCGGGCATATTCATCATATTGCCGAAGAAATCGACCACCAGCGTCTCATCAACGCTGCCGTGGTAGGATGCGTTGAAGGCCAGAGTCAGCCTGCGCCCGGTAAATTCACGGGCTGCTTTGAGCGCCATCCGGTTGGCGTCCGAGGCGGTCATCAGGATCTGCCAGTAGGGCAGCCCGAAACGGCGGGCTAGCTCCTCGCCTACCTCGATACTGTCTTCTGTAGGGAGCATGGTGGTAATGCCTTTCTTCAGCTGTTCCGTAAGCGGATCCACAACAGCGGGGGGAGCGTGCCCCAGCAGGGCCCCCGTGTCCCCCAGGCAGAGGTCCAGGTAGCGGTGGCCGTCCACATCGGTTAAGTGCGTGCCCGCCGCCTCGCGGACAAAAACAGGGAAACCGCCCGGCCAGAT
>CAZQVX010000067.1:0-3697 GCA_964596845.1 uncultured Syntrophomonadaceae bacterium
CTGTCAGGTGCCATCTATGTGTGGCGCTCCTCCCAGATGCGGACAATAAACCCCTACAAACTGAAATTTGCAGAGCTGGAAGAAGATAATACAGCAGAAAACGGTGAAACCACGGATGGGCAAAACCAGGGTAAACCGGCTATAGTGGAGCCTGATCCCATGGGGATGGAGGAAGAGCCGGTAGAACCCCTGCCTGTCGCACCGAAGCCCCCTTTCGGAGTGGTCTGGCCGGTGCAGGGAAGACTGCTTCGAAAATCAGGGGAGCCATGCTTAGAAGTGCTGGGCTCTTCCGGCTCCATCTTACGCCGGATATGCAAATGGATAGAGATTGAGGCCGAACCCGGAGCAGAGGTTTGCTCTATGTCGGATGGCGAGGTTTTAAAAATCAACAATACCGGAAAGCCTTACGGTAAAGAGATGATTATTTTGCATGGGGGCAATCTAAAAGTTTACTACGGGGCGCTTGATCAGATCCATGTGACAGAGAAAGAAAAAGTGGCCCGCGGTACAGTCATTGCCACCCTGAAAGAAAATCCGGAAGATGTAAAGAGCTTTTTATATCTGGAGATACAAGAAAACGGCAGGCCTGTCAATCCCCTGGATATACTTCCTCCCCTCTAAGACCCTTTGCCGACGGGTTATTTTTTAGGTGCTCCCTACATATAATTTACCGGAGTCGAAGACAAAGGGGGCCCTGCGCAGTGCATGATTATATCTATCAGCGGGTTCTGGAGATCAGCGATTATATTCTTAAAACTGAGGCCACTGTCAGACAGGTAGCACGTAATTTCGGGGTGAGCAAAAGCACCGTCCACAAGGATATTACCGAGCGGTTGCCCCATATTAACCGGCACCTGGCGCTGCAGATCAAAAAAGTTTTGGAAAAAAACAAGGCTGAACGCCATCTGCGTGGTGGTGAAGCAACGCGCCGTAAATATCTTACTATCAGGGAAAAGATACAATAAGTTTAATAGTCTTAAAAAGGGAAATGCTTAACCATGTTGAACTCATTAAATAATGAGCTGAACAATTCTTTAGTACCGTTGAAAATCGGCGGAGGAGGGTGGACGATGGCCTTTTCAACGGATATCGGTATTGATCTGGGTACAGCGACAGTCCTTGTGTATGTCCGGGGTAAAGGGATCGTCTTAAATGAACCTTCGGTGGTAGCTATCGAACAACAGATGGAAAAAGTGCTGGCGGTGGGTACGGCTGCCCAAAGAATGCTCGGGCGGACTCCCGGCAATATAACAGCAATCCGCCCTTTACGTGAAGGGGTCATTGCTGATTTCGACATCACTGAGGTAATGCTGAAGCATTATCTCGCCATGGCGATAGAGAGAAGGCGCCTGCTGCGCCCCAGGGTGGTGGTCTGCACCCCCGCCGGGATTACTGCGGTAGAGCAGAAGGCTGTTCTTGAAGCTATAGCCCGCACAGGGGTCCGGGAAACTTTTCTCATTGAAGAGCCGCGAGCGGCGGCTTTGGGGGCAGGTCTCGATATATTTGCGCCCAGCGGGATCATGGTCGTTGACGTCGGCGGAGGGACAAGCGATGTGGCAGTTATCTCTATGGGCGAATTGGTTGAAAGCACCAGCGTGCGTATCGGTGGAAATAAATTTGATGAGGCAATTATCAGGTATATTAAAAGTGAATTTAATGTTCTGGTTGGTGAAAGGACTGCAGAGTCATTGAAAATAGCCATCGGCTCAGCGCATCCTGAAAGTCGTCATCTCCAGGCTGAGGTCCGTGGCCGCGATCTGATCAGCGGACTGCCTCGCTCGGTGACCGTGACTACTCGTCAAATAGTGCAGGCTTTCGAAGATCCGCTTCGGGCTATTTTGCAGGGGATCAAGCATGTTCTGGAGAGAACTCCACCAGAGCTGGCCGGAGATATTATTGATAAAGGGATCATCCTATCGGGGGGCGGCGCCTTGCTGGATGGATTAACACTTTTTTTGAGTGAGGAGATCAGGGTCCCTTTTTATCTGGCAGAAGATCCCGTCAGTTGCGTCGTTAAAGGAACCGCTTTGGCTTTCGAAAATATCACGCGGTTTGAGGGGACCCTTCTCTCCAGCCGTAAAGTTAGCGCAGCTTATTGATACCCATGTTTACTTACGCCGGGAATATACATATCCATACCTCTTATTCTGATGGTCGCGGCAGCGTGGACGAGATTGCAGCTTTTGCCGCTGATGCCGGCTTGCGCTATATTATTATTACCGATCACGAAACACTTGCCGGCCTGCCTGAAGAAGGGATCCGCCATGGGGTTGTAGTTCTCGTGGGGGCTGAGTTGAATAAAGAAAGCCATCATTACCTGGTTTTAGACCTGGACCGGCTTCTCGAAGGCAACGAGAGCGATCCCCAGGAAATGATCCATCGAGTTCGGAATGCCGGCGGGTTTGGTATATTGGCCCACCCCTTTGAAAAGGGTTCACCCTATATTGACAAAGGGAAGGCATACAAATGGACCCATATGCCGAAAAGCGGATTTGACGGTCTGGAGATCTGGAATTACACTTCTTACTGGCGAGGGCGGGTTACCTCTATCCCGAGAACTGTCTGCTGGTTTTTCTTTAACCGGAAAGGAGCTGTGGACCAGCCGCCGCCTGAAGGGCTTGCTTTTTGGGATGACTGCACCAGGCGCGGCTTAAAAATCACCGCCATCGGCAGTTCTGATGCCCATGCCGCCAGGGTCAGGGTGGCGCTCATTCCTGTTGAAATATTCCCCTATCCCTTCCTGTTTCGCGCCATAAATACCTACCTCTGTCTCAGGGAGGAGATGAGCAGTAATTTTGCTGAAGCCAAATGCCAGATCTACAACGCATTGCGCAAAGGAAATTGCTATCTTTCTTTTGATCAGCTTCACCCCGGTAAAGACTTTTCCTGTACAGCTTACGACGACGGCTCAGAAACGACGGCAGCCATCATGGGGGAGGAGATAACCTGGCGGAAAGGCCTTATTTTAGAGGTGAACTGTCCTGTCCGGCGAGCCGAAATACGGATTATTAAAAACGGTGCTCTGGCCTGCACCTGCATCGGTCCCAGCTTTAAATACAAGGTGCCGGCACCCGGTATCTACCGTGTAGAGGTCTACTACCGCCCTCTTTGGGGGAAAGCTCGTCCCTGGATCTACGCCAATCCCATATATGTCCGCCGCTAAGGCCTCCTCTTATCATCCTGGTGAGACGGGTGCGTCACCGGCCCAGCATAAGGTAGCCTCCTGAAGCGAGAAGGGCCAACCCCAGCCCTTTCCAGAGGGTAAAGGGCATCTTTTCTAACCCAAAAAGACCGCACTGATCAATGATCAGGGCGGTTGCCAGCTGTCCGATAATAATGGCAGTGGTGGCTTTGGCCACGCCGGCACGGGGAATGCTCATAGTCACCCCAAAAATGATCAGCACACCAAGCGCTCCCCCAAGGTAAGTGTACCAGGGAGCCTGCTTAACCAGTGCAAGATTTCCCGCCCCCAGCCTGAAGGGGTAAAGAGCTGTTACAACAACGGCTATTCCCACTACATGCACTATGAAGGTGGTTTCAAGTGTACCGATTATTTTACCGAGGGCAGCGTTTAGCGAACCTTGAAGAGCCATGGCCATGCCCGAAATGGCGGCGACTATGAGAGCTAAAAAGGGGATCCCCACGGCTGCTTTCCTCTCCATTGATCTTTGGCGCCTTATTATTTTTGCTTGTTGCC
>CAZQVX010000067.1:3797-7925 GCA_964596845.1 uncultured Syntrophomonadaceae bacterium
CGCATTCCCTGGAAAGAAAGCGGAGTCGATCTCGTGATAGAGTCAACGGGGCGTTTCCGGACCAGGGAAAGCGCCTCCGCCCATTTGAAGGCGGGAGCGCGCCGGGTAATCATTACCGCCCCCGGAGAAGTAGACACTGTTATTGTGTTGGGGGTAAATGAAGAAGATTACGATCCGGAGGAGCACTTTTTAATCTCAAACGCTTCCTGTACCACCAATGCCCTGGCGCTGGTGGTCAAAGTGCTGCACGAAAACTTCGGCCTTCGCAAAGGACTGATGAATACCACACACTCCTACACCAACGATCAGGTGCTGCTGGATCTGCCTCATCCCGATCTGCGGCGAGCCCGGGCGGCGGCCCTTTCCATGATTCCCACTTCTACCGGAGCAGCGAAAACAGTGGGCCTGGTTATTCCCGAACTTGAGGGAAAGATCGACGGTTTTTCCGTGCGGGTGCCTACAGCCACTGTTTCCCTGGTCGACTTTGTGGCCGAACTGGAGCAGGAGGTTACCCCGGCGAAAGTCAACGAAGCCTTCCAGCATGCCGCTGCCGGTTCCAGGTATCTGGCTTTCAGCGATGAACCGCTGGTCTCCTCAGATTACATAGCGAACCCCTACTCGTCTACCGTGGATGGGCTTTCAACCATGGCTGTCGGCGGAAATCTGGTTCGCACAGCGGCCTGGTATGACAATGAATGGGCTTACTCATGCCGGGTGGTGGATTTAGCTGTGCTCATTGCCGAGCGAGGTTAAAGGGTGCAGCGGCCCGCTCTAATCATATTATGAAGAAAAAGAGGGCGGCCCTATTTGAATGATCTGCGGTGCCTTGAATACCGGTGCTGTTCAGAGGAAAAGGAGCAGAGCAAACGTGATTGATTTGCATAAGCAAAGCGGTTTGCCGATGCTTTGGGATCCGGCGGCAAAAAAGATCCTCTTGAGAGAGGAAGAGTCACGGGAGGACACTTTGCCGCCAGACATCCGTTACCGAAAAGATATGGATGATGTTCTTTTTGATCGCCGGGCTGAGGAGATCGAGGAACTCTACTATATGTACAGGGGAGTAGCCCTGGATCGTGATCGTGAATTGATCCGGCAGAAGGGATTGCGCTACGATGTGACGGTGTTGGTTCCCGGCACCCTGGGAACGGAGTATGTTAAAACAGCGGGGCATTACCACCCCGAAAAACCGGGCACAGGGCTGACCTATCCAGAGGTGTACGAAGTGCTCCATGGGCGGGCCCACTACCTGATGCAGCGCCTTCATCCGCAGCTCCCCGGACAGTTGGATACGGTTATCCTGGTAGCGGCTAAACCGGGCGACAAGGTGCTTATTCCTCCTCATTTCGGCCATATTACAATCAACCCCGGTGACGACTATTTGGTTATGAGCAACTGGGTGGCCGAAGAATTTACTTCGATTTACGAGCCGGTTCGGGAAGCCGGCGGAGGGGCCTACTTCCAGCTTGCTACTAATGAAGGTTCAGAATTTGTAGCCAACCAGCATTACCGGGTGCTGCCCCCCTTGCAGCGCTGCCCGGTGACTCCCGTTCCGCAGCTAAACCTGATCACCGGCTTTCCGCTCTATCGCCTTTTTCAGGAGAACCGGGAGTCTCTCAATTTTTTAACCTGCCCCGAAAATTATACAGCTGTTTTCGAAGGATACTTGCAAGAATTGCTGGCGGGTTGATAGCTTGTTAACGAGGTCATGCTTTGTGTTTTTATCGGAGCCCACCTTAAATGGTGCGGCTTCTTTATTCAGGGTTGGCAGGCATAGATTGGCCATTACATTCTTCTTCTGCCGCACCTTGTCAACAGATCAAGAATGATATAATCTAGTAATAAAAGTCGGAGGAGGAGGTCGATTTAATGAGTGTAAAAAGAACCTACGAAGAGATTAACCGGAAAATACGCGGCGGCAATGCAGTTGTTCTGACTGCCGAGGAAGTTCTGGATCTAATTGCTGAAAAAGGAGTGGCCGGGGCGGCAAAGAGAGTGGATGTCGTCACTACGGGCACCTTCGGCCCCATGTGCTCCTCCGGCGTATTTCTCAACTTCGGACATCCGCAGCCGCGAATTAAAATGAACGAAGTGTATTTAAACGGGGTTCCGGCATATGCCGGGGTGGCGGCAGTAGACGCCTACCTGGGCGCCTCCGCCCTGCCCCCCGGCGATCCCCGGAACCGGAATCACCCCGGCGAATTTCGCTACGGGGGCGGCCATGTAATCGAAGATCTGGTGGCTGGAAAAGAGATTCGCCTGGAGGCATTCGGCTACGGTACTGACTGCTATCCTTTGGAAAAGATTGAAACTGTATTTCGCCTCTCCGAGATTAATGAGGCCACACTGTTCAATCCACGCAATGCCTATCAAAACTACAGCGTTGCGGTCAATCTGGGCGATAAAACAATTTACACCTATATGGGCATCTTGAAACCACGGCTGGGCAACGCCAATTATAGCTCGGCGGGACAGTTAAGCCCGCTGTTAAACGATCCCCTGTTAAAAACCATCGGAGTCGGCACGCGTATCTTTCTCGGTGGGGGCAGCGGTTATGTGTCCTGGCACGGCACCCAGCACAACCCCTCGGTGGAACGGGGGGAAAATGGAGTTCCGAAAACCCCGGCAGCAACTCTTGCCGTCACCGGTGACCTGAAGCTGATGCACCGGCGCTGGCTGAGAGGGTTGAGCGTTTTGGGCTATGGAGCCACCTTGCAGGTCGGGCTGGGTGTCCCTATCCCCATTCTCGATGAAGAGATCATGTCATACTGCGCCGTCAAGGATGAGGATATCTTTGCCCCGGTTGTTGATTTTTTTGAAGCCTATCCATACCGCAAAGGCGGCACTTTGGGCCTGGTCAACTATGCCGAGTTAAAAAGCGGCACAGTTAAAATCGGAGATCGCCGGATCCCGGTTGCACCGCTATCCAGCTATGCCGGGGCCAGGGAGATCGCCTGCACCCTTAAGGAATGGATTATTGCCGGTGAGTTCACTCTGACCTGTCCGGTAGCACCCCTTCCATCGGTGGAAGCGGGGATCAAGCTGCAAGCCCTGCCCCAGCGGAACCCCGATGAAGGAGGTTTTTAAATGTCTGTTAAACAGAAGCTGGTGTTTCGTTTTCCGCCCTCCGCGGTAGAGCAGCCCGTCATCTATCGCCTGGTCAAAGATTTTAACCTGATGGTAAATATTCTTCGCGCCGACATCAATCCCGATAAAGAAGGCCGGCTCATGCTAGAATTGAGCGGCGCCGATCCTGACTACCGACGCGCCATCGAGTGGCTTCAGGAACAGGGACTGCGCATTATTAATTTAAAGCAGCAGATCATCTGGAATGAGGATCGCTGCACGCATTGCGGCGCCTGCAGCGTGATCTGTCCTTCGGGTGCGCTTGCGATGAGCCGCCCGGAAATGACGGTGCATTTTGACGAGGGCAAGTGCATTGTCTGTGAACTCTGCCTGAAAGCATGCCCGGCCCGGGCTATGGAGACGCTGCTGGAAAATGCCACATGAGTGCCCGGCGCCTTTACCGGCAGACTGCTGCCGGGAGCAGGCGTTTAAAGACATTTTCAGTTAATGTTAAGGAAACCGATCTCTGGATTGCTGTGCCCCGCAGAAGCTTCAGAACAGCTCTTCCCGGAGAGGTTGAACAACTGGTCTGGCGGGTTCGCCGGCAGTTGGAATCTTACATTGCCGCCAACCCTGATTTTGCTCTGACCCTGAAGCCTTACCTGGTGAAGGGCCCGGCGCCCGACATTGTTTTAGAAATGGCCCGGGCCGGAAATAGATGCGGAGTTGGCCCAATGGCGGCAGTGGCGGGAGCCATAGCGGAAATTGTCGGCCGGCAGCTGCTGCAGGAAGCCCCTGAGGTTATTGTCGAGAACGGCGGAGATATCTTTATGAAAATTGTCGAAGAGGCAAATGTGGCGATTCTTGCCGGAAATTCCCCCTTGAGTGGGAAAATTGCCCTTCATGTCGAACAGAAGGGAGAGGCACAGGGTATCTCTACCGCTTCGGGCACCGTCGGTCATTCCTACAGCAGGGGCCGGGCGGACGCAGCTGTGGTCCTTTCGCCTTCTGCAGCTCTGGCTGATGCGGCGGCTACCGCCACCGGGAATCTAATCCATAGCCCCG
>CAZQVX010000068.1:0-7916 GCA_964596845.1 uncultured Syntrophomonadaceae bacterium
CTTCCGCGACAGGTGACACACTGGAGGTTGGATGTTGGAATTTGGAGGTTGGAGGATTGTCATCCTGAGCGCAGCGAAGGATCTCAGAGCCGGAGTTGCTTAATTGGATGTCGGTAGTCAGAGGTCGGAGGGTTTGTCATCCTGAGCGCAGCGAAGGATCTCAGAGCCGGTGTTGCATATTTGGATGTCGGTGGTCAGAGGTCGGAGGTTTGTCATCCTGAGCGCAGCGAAGGATCTCAGAGATAGAGAAGTATTAAAGGATAAAAGAAAGTTTAGATCACAAAAGCCGAAGTTAAAGATTAAGGCAAAGATTAAAGCAAAGATTAAATAAAAGCCGGGCAAAAAGAAATCAATAGGGCACTATCAATGGGACATCAGGGAAGGTCTTCTTTCTCCCATAAATAAAAATACTTAAAGGAGGTTATGTTTTATGGCCATGTCGTCAAAGAGCTGCGATCACTTTTTAGATGTGTTGGCCTCCAAGGCGCCTACACCGGGCGGCGGGGGCGCCGCCGCCATGGGCGGAGCCATCGGGATGGCTCTATCCAACATGGTGGGCAACCTCACCGTGGGCAAGAAAAAATATGCCGGCGTCGAGGATGAGGTCAAGGCCCTTCTTGAAGAGGGCTACGGGATCATCGAGCGTTTAAAAGTGCTGGTGGATGAGGATGCCGAGGGCTTCAAGCCGCTGGCTGCGGCTTACGGCCTGCCGAAGAATACCCCTGAAGAGGCGGCCCACAAAGAGAAAACGCTGGAGGAGTGCTCCAAGGTGGCTCTCTCCGTCCCCCTGGAGATCATGCGCCAGGCTTACCGGGGCATCAAGATCCACGAGCGCATGGGCCAGATCGGATCCATGCTCGCTATTTCCGACGTGGGCTGCGGGGTGGTCTTCTTGAAGGCGGCTCTGCAGAGCGCCTACCTCAATGTGATCATCAACTTAGGCGCCATCAAGGATGCCGCTTATGTAGAGCAGGTGAACGAGGAGATGGATCACCTGCTGAGCGATGGGAGCAAAGTTGCCGACGCCACCATGGAACTTGTTGTCGGCAAGATTAAAAAATAAATATTAAACTAAAGGAGGTTGGGGAAAATGGCTGAAAGACTGAAGGGTAAACCTGTTGCCGATGCCATGAAAGAAGATCTCGTCAAAAGGGTGGAAGCCCTGAAAGCCAAAGGGGTCACCCCTAAAATCGGGATCATCCGCGTGGGGGCAAATCCCGACGATCTTTTCTACGAGGGCGGCATCAAGAAGACCGGCGACGGCGTAGGGCTGGCCTACGAGATTTTTGAGTATCCCGAGGATGTGGGCCAGGCAGAGTTCGAAAAAGCCGTTACCGATGTGGGCGCCGACAGCAGCATTCACGGCATCCTCATGTTCGCCCCGCTGCCGAAGCACCTTGACGAGAAGAAGATCCGCCAACTTATCCCCGTGGAGAAAGATGTGGACTGCATGACCTTAGGCAGCGCCGGCAAAGTCTTTGCCGACGACGTGACCGGTTTTCCGCCCTGCACGCCCACAGCCTGCATGGAGATGCTGAAGTTCTACGATATCCCGCTCAAGGGGAAGAAGGTTACCGTGGTCGGCCGCTCCATGATCGTGGGCAAGCCGGTAGCCATGCTGCTCATGCGCGAACATGCCACCATCACCATCTGCCATTCGCGCACGCAGAACCTGGATCAGGTCTGCGCCGAGGCTGACATCCTGGTGGCCGCCATCGGCCGGGCCAAGATGATCGGCGCCGGCTACGTCAAAGCGGGCCAGATCGTCATCGACGTGGGCATTAACGCCGATCCCGACAATCCGGGCAAATACTGCGGCGACGTGGACTATGCCGCCGTTGAACCCATCGTCGAGAAAATTTCTCCCGTGCCCGGCGGGGTGGGCTCCGTCACCACCATCGTGCTCTGCAAGCACACCGTCATGGCCGCCGAAGCGCAGAACAGTTAGTCTGAAAATTTAGTTAGTTACTTTGGTGCCAGGCACCAAAGTAACTAACTTTCTGTTCTTGAGAAATGGAGAGCGGTGTGTTATAATTTTTCTCACCAAGAAGCATAGGTGGTGCAGTATTCTAGTTGGTTTCCCCTCTTCGAAAACGGGCCTAAAAATCCGTTAAGGGCACATCGATGAAGTTCCTGGTGCCGGCTGCTGACGCCCAGTCGGGGGCTGGTGCTGGGAGTTAAGAAGGACGGGGCGATCTACAAAGGCATGTAGGCGTTGACCCTGCCTTCGCGGAGACCCAATGATGGTGGCCGGATGCCTGACGGCTACGGTTACTGCTTGGGAATGAACCTGCATGCGGTGAAAGCTGGGTGCAGTGTAGCCTGCCTTGAGTGGAGTGGGCGGGGGGAGGAGAATCCTGAAACCCACCCTGCAAAAGAGGCTAGGAGAGGCCAGAAGCCAGGGAGGAAATCTCCTAGACTGCTCTCGCATGAGAGATAGACCAGGGATTAAAGTGTGAGCTAAGTGGCAATCCAGTTACGCCGGTGGTGACACGGCGGGAATAATCTGAAAAGGGAACTGCCTTCTCGGCGACGAAAGGCGATTATTCGGGAAAACCTGCTGGACCTAAGCCGCAACGTTTACCTGGCCTGTTACCACTTATGCTTTATTTTATTCGCGGTGAGAAAACGCCCGGTGCAAATATGCCCGGGCGGAAAAGTGGTTAAGCTAAAATAATGCCCGGTGCTCCGCGCGCCGGTGAAGTACGGTGATGAGGTGGGGAAAGGCAAACGCAAGGGGCCCCAGGGACGCTGGATCGCCGGTATTACCATCTTCTCTTTTGTGCTGGCGGTGGTCATCAGCGTAGTCTCCCGGCTGCTTATCGATGCCATCTACTCGCTGCTGCTCTCGTTTCTGATCCTCAGTGCGGTCATCGCCCTGGGGATAGTCTTTGACATTATCGGCACCGCCGCGGCTGCGGTGGATCAGGCCCCGCTCAATGCCCGGGCCGCCCGCAAGATGGACGGCGCCCGCCGGGCGGTGGAGCTGGCGCAGCGCGCCGACCAGGTGGCCAATTTCTGCAATGATGTCATCGGCGACATTAGCGGCATTGTGAGCGGGACGCTGGCGGCGGTGATCGTCATCCGGCTGGCCCTGCATGAAGGCCCGCCGGCGGCGGAGCTTTACGGCGGGATTTTACTTACGGCACTGGTCGTGGCGCTGACGGTGGGCGGGAAAGCCCTGGGCAAGAATATGGCCATCACCCGCTCCACAGAGATTATCATATTTGTAGGAAGAATCCTCATCCGCCTGGAGAAGGCCCGGGACTGGGTCTTGAGGCGAAAGTAAAACGGGGTGGACGCAGATGGAGAGTATGCCCGGCCGGCTGCAGCTCCCAGGTGATCTCCGGCATCTAAAGATCGCCGAGCTGGAAGAGCTGGCCGCGGAAATAAGAAACTACATGATCGGGACGGTGGCCGACACAGGGGGGCACCTGGCCTCAAACTTAGGCGTGGTGGAGCTGGCCGTAGCCCTGCACAGCACTTTCCAGAGCCCCGCGGACCGGATCATCTGGGATGTGGGCCACCAGAGCTATCCCCATAAACTGCTCACCGGCCGCTGGGACCGCTTTCCCACGCTGCGCCGTTACGGGGGGCTCAGCGGTTATCCCAAGCCGGCGGAGAGCGAACATGACCCCTTCGGCACGGGGCACAGCTCTACCTCTATTTCAGCCGCCCTGGGCCTGGCCTTAGCCCGCGATTTCCACGGCGGCAGCTACAAGGTGGCCGCCGTTATCGGCGACGGCGCCTTTACCGGGGGCATGGCTTACGAGGCCTTGAATCACGCCGGCCACGCCCGCACCGGCCTCATCGTCGTCTTGAACGACAACGAGATGTCCATCAGTCACAATGTGGGGGCCATGTCGGCCTACCTGGGCCGCATCCGCTCCGACCCCAAATACACCCGCATGAAAGCAGAATTTGAGCAGGCGATGAACCGGATCCCTCTCGTGGGGAAGAGGATGATGGAGTCCGCAGAGCGGATCAAGGGCGGCCTGAAATATCTTCTCTCACCGGGGATGATCTTTGAAGAGCTGGGGCTGACCTATTTCGGGCCTGTGGACGGGCACAATATCGCCGCCCTGAAAAGCACCCTGCGGCAGGCGGCGCGGATGAAAGGGCCGGTGCTGGTCCATGTGCTCACCGAGAAGGGCAAGGGCTACCCCTACGCCGAGGCGGCGCCGGAGCGTTTTCACGGCATCGGTCCCTTCGACCGGCGCAACGGGCTGCCGCGGGGCAAAAAGGCGAGCCTCTCCTACACCGGGGTTTTCGGCGAGCTTATGCTCAAGCTGGCCGAGCAGGATCCCAAGATTGTGGCGCTGACGGCGGCGATGACGGGCGGCACGGGGCTGAACGAATTTGCGAAAGAATACCCGGGCCGCTTCTTTGATGTGGGCATCGCCGAGCAGCATGCCGCCGGGCTTGCCGCCGCGCTCGCCGCCGGGGGGATGAAACCGGTGGTGGCCATCTACTCCACCTTCCTCCAGAGAGCTTACGACCAGGTGATCCATGATATCTGCCTGCAGAAGCTGCCTGTGGTCTTCGCTGTGGACCGCGCCGGCATCGTGGGCGAAGACGGCGAGACGCATCAGGGACTTTTTGATCTTTCCTTTCTGCGGGCGGTGCCGCAGATGGCGGTGATGGCCCCCCGCAACGAGGCTGAGCTGCAGCACATGCTCTACACCGCCCTTTACGGCGCTCCCGGCCCGGCGGCGCTGCGCTACCCCCGGGATCACGGCGAGGGGGTGGATCTGGAGGAGCCCCGCCTGCTTCCCTGGGGCAAGGGCGAACTGCTGCGCGAGGGCGCCGACCTGCTCATCGCCGCCGCCGGTACCACCGCCAACGCCGCCCTGGCTGCCGCAGAGATGCTCTCCGCCGAAGGGGTCGAGGCGGCGGTCATTGACCCCCGCTTTATTAAACCTTTAGATGAAGCGCTCATCCTGAAGTGGGCCCGCCGCTGCGGCCGCGTGCTCACGGTGGAGGAGAATGTCCTGGCCGGCGGTTTCGGCAGCGCCGTGCTCGAGCTTCTGGCCGGCAGCGGCCTGACCTTGCCTGTGCACCGCCTGGGCGTTGAGGACCGCTTTGTGGAGCAGGGGCCGCGCGATCTCATCCTCTCTCTCTGCGGCCTCGATGCGCCGGGGATCTGCCGGGCGGCGCTCGCTTTTGCCGGCGGCGGAGGCAGAGCCAAGGCCCCGAAAGCCGAGGGGGCCTGATGAGCCGGGGGGCGGGCCGCGAGCGGCTGGACAACCTGCTCATGGAGCGTTTTCCCGAACTCAGCCGCAGCCGCGCCCGGGCGGAGATCATGGCCGGCCGCGTTTCTGTGGAGGGGCGGCTCTGCTCCAAGCCGGGGATGCTCTACCCGCGCGGGGCGCAGATCACCCTGGAGGAGCCGCGGCAGCGCTACGTGAGCCGGGGCGGGGAGAAGCTGGCCGGGGCGCTGGAGGATCTGGAGCTTTCCGTTGAAGGGCTCACCGTCCTCGATGCGGGGGCCTCTACGGGGGGCTTCACCGACTGCCTGCTGCAGCACGGCGCCCGCCGCGTCATCGCCCTGGACGTGGGCTACGGCCAGCTCGACTGGAGCCTGCGCCGCCATCCCCGGGTGCATGTCATGGAGCGTTTCAATGTCCGCCGGCTCCGGGCGCAGGATCTTCCCGAGGCGCCGGATCTGGCGGTGATCGATCTTTCCTTTATCTCGCTTAAGCTGGTCTTGCCCGTGTTGAGGGAGACCGCCGTCCCCGCGCTCCTGGCGCTGGTCAAGCCCCAGTTCGAAGTGGGGCGCAGCGAAGCCGGCCGGGGGAAGGGGGTCATCCGCGACCCCCGCCTGCACCGGGCGGTGCTGCTGGAGCTGGTTCAATTCGCCTGCGCCGCCGGCTACTGTACCGCCGGGCTCAGTTTCTCGCGCCTGCCGGGCCCCCGGGGCAATCTGGAGTTTTTTCTCTACCTGAAAGAGCGCGGCGGCGGCAAAAGTAGCGGCAGCGAAGACGACGGGGCCGGCGTCAGGGACAGCGGCGCCGAAAGCGACAGCGGCAGCGTCAGGGACAGCGGCGCCGAAAGCGCCTGCAGCTGCCCCCCGGACCTGGAAAAAGCTGTCGCCGCCGTCGTCGAAGCGGCGCACCGCATACCGGCAAAATAAGCATACCGCTAAAGGAAATACATTGAGCCCGGCGAATATGATCATGTAGCCTGAGGCTTAGTGCCGAACCCCGGGTGGTGATTCTATGCGCTGGCAGGACTATCTCTGGCTGTTGCTTTTCTCCGGCGCCTGTGTCCTGATCTATCTCTATAATAAAAGAAGGCCCCGCCGCTCCGGCTCATCGCAGCAGCGGTCCAAAAACCCGCTGACCCGCCGGGAGCAGAAAGCCTGGAACGAACTGCAGGCGGTCGGGTACCGCCTTGAAGAGGTCCACCCGGCGGTGCCGGTGATCATGAGCGTGGGCGAAAAGACAAGCAGTTTCAATTATGACGGAAACTTTATCGTCTCCAAGGGCGGCGAAAGTTTTTTGGTGAAGGTGATGGGCGGTGAGAGCCCCGTCATGCGGGCGGCGCTGCGCCGGGAGCTGCTCCTGGACTGCCTTTTCTTTCAGACGGAGGGGGTTTTCATCTATCATGATGAGAAAGGGCTGGAGGAGGTGCGCTTTGCCTTTCACGGCGAGCCGGGGGGCGGGCGCAGGCGTCTGCTCTGGAAAGGGGCGCTGCTTCTGCTCATCATCGCCGGTCTGGTATTTTTGGGTTACCTGTTGAAGGATACTATCTTTTAGGAGGCGCCATGCGCGGCATAGGACTGGTTCCCAACTGGCAGAAAGAAAATACAGCTCTCGTGGTAGAACGCATCTGCGATTTTTTCGATGAGCGCGGCATCCTGCTTCTCACCGCAAATCCCGAGCAATCGGATTACCTCGTCGCCGGCTCGCTGGCCGAGCGCCTCGAGGGCTGGTGCGACCGGGTGGATATGCTCATTGTGGTGGGGGGAGACGGGACCATTCTGCGGGCCGCCCGCGACCTGGCGCCCTGGGATGTGCCTATCCTGGGGATCAATGTGGGCCACAAGGGCTTTCTGGCCGAGATTGAAATTGAGCAGATGGACCGCTACCTGCAGTATATCGTGGCGGGACGCTACCAGTATTTGGAGCGGATGATGCTCGCGGCGGAAGTGCGGCGCGAGGGGCGGGCGCTGGAGCATTTTATTGCGCTAAACGATATCGTCATCTCGCGGGGCCCTTTTTCCAGGATTCTTACACTGAACACCTTTATCAACGACGATTTTCTGGAGAGCTACTCGGGCGACGGGGTGATCGTCGCTTCGCCCACGGGCTCCACCGGCTACTCCCTCTCTGCGGGCGGGCCCATCGTCAACCCTTCGCTGGAGCTGCTGGTGATCACCCCCATCAGCCCGCACAGCCTGAACAACCGCTCCGTCATCGTCACCGCCGGGGAAGAGATCCACATGCGGGTCGTCTCGCGCCAGTCCCAGGTGGTGCTCACGGCGGACGGGCAGGTGGGCTTCTCCCTGGATGACGGCGATGAGATCACCGTCAGGAGAGCGGAGCAGAAAGTGAAGCTCATTCATTTCGGGGACAACTCCTTTTACCGCCTGCTGCACTCCAAGCTGAAAGGGTAGGGAGCGCTGGAAGCTTTAGCATGCTGATATGAGAAAAGAGAGGTGGGAGAGCGGTGCTTGCAGAGATCCGGGTCTCGCAGTTTGCCCTTATCGATGACCTCACCTTGAAATTCAGGCGCGGCCTCAACGTGCTCAGCGGGGAGACCGGTGCGGGAAAATCCATCGTTATCGGCGCCATCAACCTGCTGCTGGGCGAGCGGGCGGTCACCGATCAGATCCGCCAGGGCCAGGGGAGCGCTTTTGTGGAGGGGATATTTCAGGGCGGCGCCGGCGCGGCGGAGATGGAGGCCCTGCTTGA
>CAZQVX010000069.1:0-7817 GCA_964596845.1 uncultured Syntrophomonadaceae bacterium
TCTGATAGTCGGGCTCGAATACCGCCGTCCGGTAAAAACTTAACATGGGAGCAACAGGTACGGCGCTGCTTTCGGTAAACTGGGGATGATAGTACTGTGATTGCAGTTCGCTAATCGTCCTGGTTACGCGCCCACCGTCCAGGGCGGAGACAAAGGCAACATTATAATCCTGGTCGCTTTTTAAGTTGCCCTCCCCTATAAGGTCAAAAACATCGTACCCCTTGGCCTTCCAGATCTTGTGGTAATTAAAGTTATTGTTGGATGAGTAATATCGCTCCACAATATCATAGTTGTTCCAGTCTCCCTCGTAGATGAGGACATCATGATCCAGCCCTGTCCCGGTGATGGTCAGGACCGGTTGAGCCGCCTGCACGGTCCAGACAGGCAACACGGGTAAAACCTGGCCCAGCGTCAGCAACAGGGCCAGCGTCAGGGCAACTATGCTTTTAAGCATTTTCTTTTTCTGTCTGATCATTTTTTAACCTCCTTAATTTTTCGACTATGGATATTGACTTGCTTGATCAGCACTTTAGTGAATCATTGCTTCTGCCCTCCTGTTAACTGGCAAAGGTGAACAGCCTGCCCTAGATAGACAGAGACCTGTAATGCCAGATATTACCCTATTCCAATTCTAAAATAATTAAGCCGCCCCATGGTGGGCGGCTTCTATCCCGGCAAGCTTCTCCTTTCCACCATGGGAGGCCAGCCGGTTTCCCCGCTGACCCTATCGACCGGCATTCCTGCCCTGAAGGGTTTAGAATGACCGGTTCGGAGAATAGTAAAATCCATATGGTATTAACCGTTATATAATTCTACAGTGTGGTCGATTATCCCTTTTTTCCACTATATTTTTTTGAGCTTATCCCCGGAGGAAGATTGTAGGGCCGAATAGGAAGGATCTCCTTACTGAACAGAGCGGACTAGAGTTTGCAAATTTAGCCTAATTCAGCCGCCTGGTACAAGTTGACTCCCCGGCCGAAATATGGATATAATTGGTCATAAGTCAGGGGCGCTTCCTTTCTGGTTAACACATGAGTCAAAGGTCAACGTACCGGGCTCAACGTTCATAGGAGGTTTATATGGCTGTCTGTGAAGTGTGCGGAAATGAGATCCCTGATTTTAGCGGGCGTTGCACTTTTTGCGGATCATACCAGAATCGCGGTGGAGCTCCACTCCGGAGGGGCGCCCCTGTGCGCAGTGTGAACCTGGAAGAAGGGATGCCGCCTGTAGAGGAAGGGCTGGACCGCCTGGAGACAGCCCTGCATAGCGCCAGGCATGGGGGGGTGCGGCTTTTGCGCATTATCCATGGATACGGCTCCACCGGCAGCGGGGGAAAATTGAAAAGCGCCTGCCGGGCCGCACTTAAGCAAAAAGCCGCCCTAAAACAGATCCGGGGCTATCTGCCCGGCGAGGACTATTCCAGGTCGAGCAGCGCCGGAAAAGCGCTGATCCGGCGCTACCCTGCGCTGGGCAGGACTGAGCGCATGGATCGCTACAACCACGGCATCACCTTTGTGGAAATGTAAATACACTGCCGGGGGCAAAACATCCCCCCGGCAGATTTAACATCATGGCGTTTACGGCAGCCCCAGTTTGCTGCGCTTGGCCTCGATATGCTCCATGATCATCCCGGCGGCTTTCAACGGATCGGTCTCTACCGCAAAAGCAGCGCCGACGACATCATTTGCCCCCTCCGTCAGGAGGGCGGCCACATCCTTGCTGCCCAACACCTGCGGCACCGTACCCAGCACCGTGAAAACTCCCGAGCCGATGACATAAGTGCCGATGCTCACCGCCTTTTCAGACATCCATTCGGGAGCGGCGCCGGCCAGGGGCAGGTCGCTGATATCCACGCCCAGGGCATTGGCCACCGCGGCAGCCACGACAAGAATGCGGCTGATATCCACGCAGGAGCCCATATGCAGCACCGGCGGTATCTTCAGTGCTTCGCAGACACCCCGCAGGCCGGGACCGGCCTTCTCCGCCGCCGCCGGCAACAGCAGGCCGCGCTTGGCGCTGGCAATGGCTGTGCAGCCTGTCTCCACCACCAGAACGTCCTGTTTGATGAGCTCCTCAGTCAGGGTGACATGGCCGTAATCATGGGTGATCTTGGGATTGTTGCAGCCCACGATAGCCACAATGCCCTTGATGGCCCCCTCCTTGATGGCGCCCAGAAGCGGATCCAGGGAGCCGCCCAGAGCGGAGAGAATGGCTTCAACGCTGAACCCGGCCATGAACTCCATCTTCTCCTTGGGAATGAAGACCCGGTCGGGGTTACGGTTCGCGTAATTATTCACCGCCGCTTTCACTATCTCCTTGGCGATGGCCAAAGCGTTGTGCTCGTCAAAGGGGATATGTTTCGCTCCCGGAAACTTGGCCTTGGGAGAGGTGGAGATGATCTCGGTATGGTAACAGGCGGCCAGGCTGGTCAGGGCGGGCATGATGCACTGCACGTCCACCACCATGGCTTCTACCGCCCCGGTGATGATAGCCAGCTCCTGCTGCAGGAAGTTGCCCGCTACCGGCACACCGTGCCGCATGAGCAGCTCGTTGCCGGTGCAGCACATGCCGCAGACATTTATCCTCTTAGCCCCCTTGGCGGCCGCCAGCTCCAGCAGTTCAGGATCCCGCGCCGCAGCCACGATCATTTCGGAGAGGGTGGGCTCGTGGCCGTGGACAATGACATTAACCTCATCCTCTTTTAAAACCCCCAGATTGCTCACACCTTCCACGGGTTTCGGAGTGCCGAAGAGGACATCAGAGAGCTCTGTAGCCCACATGGAGCCGCCCCAGCCGTCGGAGAGGGCGGTGCGCAGGCCGTGCAAAATGAGGTTCACATAGTCATTGTCAACGCCGATGTGCGTGCGGTGCATTGCCTCCACGATCTCGCGATCAACACCGCGCGGGGTAATTCCGAACTTGTTCCAGACATCCCTTCTAGAAGCCGGGACCCTGTTGAGAAAAGCCAGGGTTCCTTTCCTGGTTCCAAACTCATCCAGCGCCGTGTTGGCGATCTCAGCAGCTATATCCTCATCAGAGCGCCCTTCAGTATTTACATCCAGCTCGGTCGCCAGGGCCATGAGCTTATCGCGATCTTTGATTCCGTAGTCGGGAGCGCGCCCCGTAGAGGCGTAGAGTAGTGTCTCCACGATATCACGCCCGTGATCAGAATGTGCCGCCGCCCCGGCAGCAATTGCCCTGAGCAGATTCCGGGCTACAATGGTGTCAGCCCCGGCTCCACAAACCCCTTTTTGGGGTTCGCCGCCAAAGGGATCGATCCGGCAAGGCCCCATGTTGCAATTGCGGCAGCAGACGCCGAGAAGCCCGAAGCCGCATTGCGGCTCCTGTTTTTCATGGCGGTCCCAGGCGGTTTCCAGGCCTTCCTGCTCCGCCCTGGAGAGCATCGCCAGAGAAGCAGGGTCAATACTCTTCTGGTTGCGTTTTTCCTGTTCCACTCGTTCTCCTTCCCTTCATTTTCTTTTTTATCCTTGCAGGTTCTCGTCTATCACCGCCGGCTCCCTACTTGGGCGCCGGGATCTAAGTAAGCTTACCAGGCGAGTCGAAAACACGCCGCGCGCAGAGCCTTGAAGGCGCAGATCCGGCAGAACCGTAGCAGCACCTGCCACTTTCCGGCGGCGGCAACGGGAGCAGAGCAGTTCGCCTCCCGCCGGCCCATTCTCACAGCCGGCGTCTCCCTGCAGGTGGTCCAGCATTTTTGCCGGCGCCACCGGCCGGCCGCATCTTTCGCAGAGCGCCTGCTCCAGGTCGCTGTGCCAGGGAGCGATCAGCAGGCGACCCTTTTGCTCATCAACCTTGATAGCGCCCGTGGGACAGACATAGGCGCAAGCGGCACAGCCCAGGCAGGCATCATTTTCCTCATCAAAAGGGGTGCTCACCCTGCGCTCCACGCCGCGGTAGGTAAAGCTGATCACGTTTTTGCCAATCACCTCGCGGCAGACGCGCACGCAGAGTCCGCAGAGGATGCACTCCTCACCCCTGTCTTCAGTAAGCAGCAAACCTTCGGTGTTTACATCCCATTGCCGGGCCAGATCCTGCAGCACAACCACGCCAGGACAGCGAGCCAGCAACAGCTTCAGGCTCATCTTGCGCGCCTGCCGGGCTGCCGCACTCTCCGTTTCCACCTTGAGCCCGCTGCGCTCCAGCAGGTAGCTGCATGCGGCCACAATGGACTGCCGTCCGCCGTCGTCCAGTTCCACCAGGCAGAGGCGGCAGGCCCCGAAAGGCTCCAGCGCATCGTGATGGCAGAGCGTGGGGATCTCAAGGCCCAGACTACGGGCAACAGCCAAAATTGTGGTCCCCGCCGGCGCTTCCACACTTAGTCCATTTATCATCACTTTAATCATTACATTCACCTTCTTTGCTTACTGCACCACAATAGCGTCAAAGCGGCAGACATCCCGGCAGATGCCGCAACGGATACAACTCTCCGGATCGAGGTGCGGCACCTCTTTTTTGGGTCCGCTGATGGCCCCGGTGGGGCAGTGCCGGCTGCACCTGCCGCAGGCGGTGCAGGCCTCTATATCAATGGAATAGGTGATCAAATCCTTGCACACCCCCGCAAGACAGCGCTTCTCCTGGATATGGGCCAGGTATTCATCTTTAAAATAGCGCAGGGTGGTCAAAACAGGGTTCGGCGCCAGCCGGCCCAGGGCGCAGAGGCTGCCCGCCTGCATGGCGACAGCCAGCTCTTGAAGCCGGTCCAGGTACTCCAGCTTCCCCCTGCCGGCGGCAATCTCCTCCAGGTAGGCCATCATCTGGCGCCCGCCTTCGCGGCAGGGAGTGCATTTGCCGCAGGATTCATCCACAGTAAAAGAGAGAAAATAGCGGGCTACATCAACCATGCAGGTACCCTCGTCCATGATGATCATCCCGCCTGAGCCCATGATGGAGCCCGCTTCGGTGAGCTTTTCATAATCGAGAGGCAGGTCCAGCTGGGAGGCCGGCAGGCAGCCGCCGGCAGGGCCGCCGGTCTGCACCGCCTTAAATTCTTTACCTCCGGGGATACCCCCGCCAATCTCAAAAATGAGCTCCCGCAGGGTCATGCCCATGGGCACCTCCACCAGGCCGGTGTTGTTCACCTTGCCGGTGAGGGAGAAGATCATCGTCCCCTTACTCGAGGCGGTACCGATCTGCCGGTACCAGGCGCCGCCGCGCCCGGTGATAAGAGGCACAGTCGCCAGCGTCTTCACGTTATTGATAAGGGTGGGTTTGCCCCAGAGCCCCTTTTCCGCCGGATAGGGCGGCCGGGGCCGCGGGTTGGGCTCCCCCGTGGCGCCCTCGATGGAGCTGATAAGAGCGGTCTCCTCGCCGCAGACAAAGGCCCCTCCACCCCGGGTGATCTGCAGATCAAAGCTGAAGTCGCTCCCCAGGATATTTTCACCCAGCAGCCCCCAGGCGCGAGCCTGTTCCAGAGCGATGCCCGCATGCTTCACCGCCAGGGGATACTCGTTGCGCACATATATAAAACCCCTGGAGGCGCCGATGGCGTAAGCGGCGATGACCGCTCCTTCGATGACCAGGTGAGGGTTGCCCTCCAAAATACTGCGGTCCTGGAAACAGCCCGGATCACCCTCGTCGGCGTTGCAGATGAGGTACTTGGGCTCGCCCGCGGCATTACGGCAGAACGCCCACTTGCTTCCTGTAAGAAAACCGCCGCCGCCGCGCCCGCGCAAACCTGACTCCTCCATGTTGGCGACGACCGCTTCGGGGCTCATCTCCGCAAGGGCCTTGGAGAGGGCGCTGTAGCCGCCCACCGCCAAATAGTCTTCAATGCGGTCGGGGCTGATCTGCCCGTTTTGGCCCAGAATCAAGCGCTTCTGGCCCCGGTAGAAGGGAACCTCAGCCTCCCGCCGCACCGGTTCGCCGCTGACGGGATCCACGTAGAGCAGGCGCTCCACAATCTCCCCACCCATCACCGTGCGCTCCACTATTTCAGGAACATCCTCCGGCTCAACGCGGCAGTAGAGGATATTGCCCGGCGCCACCACTACCAGCGGGCCCTGTTCGCAAAAGCCGTGACAACCGGTAATATGGGGCTCCACCGGCATCTGCAGTTCTTTCGCCAGGAGACATTTTTCAAAGGCAGCTACCACCTCTCGCGCCCCCGAAGCGCTGCAGCCCGTCCCGCAGCAGACCGCCACCGCCGGGCCCTCCCGGCACGCCGCAGCCGTGATCTGTTCTCTTCTGGCTTCCAGCTCCACCGGGGACTTAAGCGCCTTCATTTTTATAAGCCTCCAGCAGGCGTTCAGCCTGACGAATGTTAAGGTGACCGTGGTGCTTCTCATCTATGGAGACCAGGGGGCCCAGGGCACAGGCGCCCAGGCAGTTGACCCGTTTCAGAGTGAAACGGCCGTCTGCGGTGGTCCGGCCCGGCTTGATCTCCAGGCGCCGGCTTAAAGCATCCAGGATGAGCTCGCTGCCCCGCACATGGCAGGCCGTCCCCATGCAGACCTGAATCTCGTGCCTGCCGCAGGGTTCCAGATCGAAACTGCGGTAAAAGGTTGCCGCGCTATAGAGACGGCTCAAGGGGATGGAGAGCTCTTCGGAGATCCTTTCCAGGGCTTCCCGGGGCAGGTAGCGACAGGCGCTGTTAAGATCGTGCAAAATGGCCACAATCGCGGTGCTGTCACCACGATACTTGTCGATAATTAGATCCACTTGTTCGCTCATGGCATCCCGGCCGGCGATCACTGATCTCCCAGGTACTCGACCAGGAATTCCCTCCTTTTCTCGCCGGCCAGCTGCGCGGTAGAGGCAAACTGCAGGGCGCCCGTGGGGCAGGCCTCCACGCAGGCGGGAAACCGGCCTTCTTCAGCCCTCTCCCGGCAGAGATCGCACTTGATCATGATGTGATCGTCCGGGGCGGCCATGATCACGCCGAAGGGGCAAGCCAGCACACACCACTTGCAGCCGATGCAAAGGTGATCCTTTAACACCACCGGTCCTTCGACACCCTCCTTAACCAGGGCACCGGTAGGGCAGATCTTGACACAGGGGGCATCCTCACAGTGGCGGCACTGCAGGGGCAGATTGGACTGGCCGTAGTTCTCCACCACAACCCTTTTCTGGGGCCGGGGGCGTTCATCGATGGCCAGGTATAGGCTTTTGCTTGAGGAATGCTCCACAGCGCAGGCTATCTCGCAGCTGTGGCAGCTGATGCATTTCGAGAAATCGACCACGATGTTCCCTTTCAAAAGAGATCTCTCCTTTCTATAAGTACTTGTGCATTAATGGAAGTCTACTGGGGATTTCACCTCCTCAGCATAGAATGGGCATTAAAGCATAGCTCACTCTACCGGATGGCGGCGGTTAGACTGCGGTGTCCGTAGCCGCCGCATGAAGATGGAAGTCCAGGCCACATGTAAAGAAAATTGTGCACTTTCAGCATCTCCTTAAAGCAGTCATTAAGTTAGCTAAAAGCATACAGAGTGAACAGGAGCAAGCGTTTCTTACCTGGCTCTGCTTGCGACAGACTATACTCTAATTATATTAAATATACTGTAATTTTCAAGAGAAAATTACTTGCATGAGAAAATTACTTGCATAAATTTCTTGGCCAGCCGGGCCGGATCCACGATACGTTTTAGCCCCCGCTCACCTCTACCTGGCGGTTCACCCAATTTCAAAGGAGCCGCCGGTCAGCGATAAACCGGCGGCTCCTTTTATGCTGATTGTATAACATCCCGTGGGGCGGGCCAGTACGACTCAGGGATTCATCTCGTAGGTGTCCTTCAAGGCCAGAACCCGGTCGTTCCAGAAGCGGCTGAACTTTTTCGGATCGCCTTCCGGCTTGCGGA
>CAZQVX010000070.1:0-4677 GCA_964596845.1 uncultured Syntrophomonadaceae bacterium
GACACATTTTGCTGACACATTTTGCTGTGTATTCAGATGTATTTCAGCAATCGGTGCGCAGCGGAATAGATGTATTTTTTGCGGCGATATGTTCTTTTTTTGTTACACTTCTAAAAATCAGTGTGGCTACAAGGCCGCACAGCGCGAAACCGGATGGCAAGGCAAACAGGTATCTGTAACCGAGGCCTCCGCTGTAGTTATCCAGAAGGTGCCCGGCTATAAAATACATATAAACATCGGGTGTATACCCTATCAAAGAGACAAAGCCTACAACTGTCCCCATAAGCTCAAGTGGAATGCCGCCCTCTTCAAATACTGCGTAATATAATACCCGCAAACCACAGGTAACCAGAGAAACAATAACAGAAAACAAAAATATTAGCCAGATAAGACTTGCTTTTCCTGGAATGATCACAAACAAAACCATGCCTGCTGCCAGCATGAAAAACAACCACGAGATGGTTTTCGAAACACCCACTTTGTCAGCAAGAAAACCTGTGCCCGTTGCAGCCAAAGGCCTAACCCACATTTTAACTGTTCCTAAAACTACACCTATCAATACGGCGGCGCCCATGACCTCACTGGTGAAGGGAATGATATAACCCACAACTGCACTTGAGGCATAAGAAAACATGACGACTAATGCAATTAACCAGACAGCCGGCATTTTTATCACCTTTTTAAAGCCCTCTGCGGCTGACATCCCCGGATCTGCTTTGGGGCTTTCCCCGTTGAAGATAAACCATGTAAGCGGTGCAGTGCCTAAACATAACACTGAGTAGATTATAATTACCCAGCGGAATCCCATTTTTCCGCTGCCCAGCATGGCAAATATTGATAGAACAAGCGTGCTGAGTATTGCCCCGGTGAGCCCCCTGCCGCCTTCCAGCATACCGAAGGCCGCACCCTGTCCGCCAAGCTTGAGTTCCCTGGTCGCCTTAATCAGGGCCGCCCAATAAGTTAAGGTAGTCGTAACACCCCAAAATGTCATTAAAAAAAGGTACATCTTATAAGAGGGAAACGTAGAAAAGTAAAGGCCTGCAGCTCCTGTAAACAGGAACGAAATGGTGAGCAGGCTTCTTGTTGAAAAACGATCAGCCAGCCAGCCGCCCGGAAGATGCGATATCATTGCTGTAATTCCATAAGCACTTGCTGCATAGGCTACCTGGCTGTGTGTCAGCCCCAGGGCCTCCTGCAGGGGAATATAATAAGCTCCCCTGATTAACGGCAAAGAATAGATGGTTGTACCGCCCACGCATAGCACTAAAAGTATGACCCATTGCCGCAACCGGCCTGCCCCAATATTTTCCACGATCGCTGCTCTCCTTACAAGTCTATTCCCTGGTGTTTGCAGTCAACACATTCCTATTCGATAGCCCTCTCGACAATATTTTCAATTCTGCCGCTCTCTGTTCCGGGCAGCAAAAAGTTCAAGATTGACATCAGCAGCAATGGAACCAATAGAAATCCGGTAGCATTAGCCAGCCCCATAGAGTCAGCCATGGCCCCTGTTAAGTAAATCCCTACTCCGCCGATCCCTCCGGCGAGACCCATAATCATACCTGTGGCAAAGGTGGCATTTCGCGGCATCATATCATGGGCAATTATTATATTTGAAGAATTGGAGGTGCTGATAAAAAAGCCTGACAAAAGAAAAGCGATTACCGTAGTTAAGCCGGAACCTATAATCATTAATAATGTGCATGCAAAAGCAAGCACAAAGGAGAGAATCATCATTTTTTTAGTGCCGATTAGATCTGTAATAATTCCGCCTAAAAAAGTGCCAAGAGCTGTGGAAAGAAGGAATAATGTTAAAACACTACCTGCCATAGTCAGGCTTACATTTTTCAAACTGAAATATTGGGCTCCAAATACGATAAAGCCGCGGGTAATCCAGACCCTGATGGCCGCAATCAGGACCAGCGCTATCAGCCATTTGGCGGAACCCATATTTATATGTAAACCGGAAAAAGATGTCTCTTTTGAAGGTGTGTGAATATATGCCCCCTTCGATATTGTTTCCATTTTATCAAGACGGGTAACAGCCATCAGAAATACTATAATTATGCCGGGGATCAAAAAATAAATCAGACCGCCCAGCCCATATTTATTTACCACCGGCAGGGTTACCAGGGGCGCTGCAGAAGCAGCAAGTCCCCCTGTCGTCATAAAGAAAGAGAGACTGGTGTTTTGCGCCCTTTTCAGCAACCTGATTGTTACGGCAGAACCCAGCGGATGGTAGAGGGCTGAAGCCAAAGCTCCCAATCCCGCAGCCGCGGCCAGCAAATAATAGTTGGAGATAAACCCTGCGATGCTCATCCATAAAGCAATCCACAATAATGAATAAACAAGATAAACCGGTTTTCCTTTTCTATCACACATATGCCCGATCAGGGGTTGCGCAAAAGAGCCGCAGCTTTGAATTATAAAAGCTATAAACCCCTGCTGCGCCATACTAAATGAATGGGAGGCGGCAAAAACAAAAAGAATGGGCGGTATTAAATTCATATAAAAATCATTTAAAAAATGCCCGACTGAAATTGCTGTGATCCTACTTATATTCGAAGATGAAAACATGTCACCATTATTTGTATCCATACATTACCTCTTGTTTGAATGATTGTATATCAAATACAAAAACTGCATAAATAAAGGGAGTAGTAACACAAGGCCATCGCGTTTTCTACTCCCTCATAACTCATGTCTCTAAGCAGATTTAACGGCAGGTTGCGACAACAAGCTTATGCTACTACCTGCCGGCCTTATTTAATGAGCCCCTTATCCTTCAGGAACCCTTTAGCTACCTCTTCGACCATCTTCTTATCTACGTCAACAGCTTTGTTCAGCTCCATGATGGTGGCATCATCGAGAAGCTCACTGAGTTTTTTCATCTGGGCCGGAATATCGGGGTAAGCATCGATGATCTCTTTTTTGAAAAGCGGGGCCGCATTATAGACGGGGAAAGCACTCTTGTCGTCTTCCAAAGCTACCAGTTCGTAAGCCTTCACCCGGGGATCGGTAGTAAAGGCCAGACCGGCATCCGCCTGCTTCTCCTTCAAGATCTCGTAACCTATATTCAGTTCGGCGAGTTTCATATCCTTTGCCGGGTATTTAAAATCATAGATGTTTTCCCAGTGCTGCAGCCCGTCGGGACGCTCGACCCATTCCTGGGCGCCGACAAACTGGAAGCTCTCGCCCCCTTCAATGAGCGCTACGAATTCAGATGTTTTCTGGATATTGTGCTCCGCAGCGAGATCACCGCGGATCATGATGGCATAGGTGTTATTCAGCGGAGCGTAGTCCAGCCAGATAATCCCGTTTTCAGTTTCGTCCCATTCCTTAACCGCCTTGAAGCAGGCGGCCTCGTCAAAGCTGGGCTCCTCCTCCATGACGTTGATCAGAACAGTGCCGGTATACTCCCAGTAGCAGCTAACCTCACCGCTCTCCAGGGCAGGCCGAATAATGGCCAGCTCGCCGAGACCCACCTGGTCCTCTACATCATAGCCCAGATCCTTCAGGTACTCATAGGTCATGGTGCCCAGAAGCAGGGCTTCGGTAAAGGTTTTTGAACCTACGACAATGGTCGGTTTATCACCGGGATCAGCTTCACCGTTACCGCATCCGGCTACGGCCGCCAGCAGCAGCGCCAGCGCCAGAAACAAACCTAAAAAACGCCAGGATCTCTTTTTCATCTAATAGACCTCCCTTTACTTATGCCTAGTGGTAATGCCTAATGCCGCTTTTTCTATCCCTGGTCCTCTGAAGTGATCACCTCCTTATAGAACATCGATGCCGCAAGCGAGCTATGGTAAATAAGCAGGCAACCCCGGGCTGAACCCTCTACTCGGACGAATAGCCCAGGGGAGTGTATTTTCTCTCCACAACTCCCAGAATGCGGTCGAAAAATATCGCCAGCAGGGCGCCCAACCCGGCGCCGACTACAATAAAATCAGACCAGAACATATTCAATCCCGACACGATCAGATCGCCCAGGCCGCCGCCTCCGATAAAGGCGGCCAGAGTGCCCACGCTGACCACATATACCGCCGAGGTGCGAATACCGGCGAGAATTACCGGCATAGCCAGCGGGACCTCCACCTCAGTAAGGACTTTTCTCTCCGACATCCCCATCCCGCGGGCCGCCTCCATGATATCCGGATCAACACCATAGAGCCCGGCAATAGTGTTGCGGGCGATGGGCAACAGCCCCTGGATGATGAGGGCGAAGACAGCCGGCTTGAAACCCATCCCCAGTACAGGCATGGCCAAAGCGACAATGGCCAGTCCCGGGAAGGTCTGCAACAGGTTCAGGACATTTAAAACGATGCCCCCCAGCCATTTCAGGCGGGGCCTGGTCAGGAGGATGCCGATGGGAACAGAGATAATAATGGCTGCGATAAGGGCAACCAGGACCATCCTGGTATGCACAAATAAAGCTCCCGGCGCCCGCTCCACCAGAGCGACCAAAAAGCGATCCCAGGACCATTTCATTTAATCGCCCTCTTTCCCGGCTGCATATTTGCGAATATCGGCCAGGGAAACCATACCGCAGAGCGCTTCTCCCTTCAATACGCCCAGGTAATCAATATCCAGTTCCAGCAGCAGAGAGAGAGCATCCCGCAACAGGGTGTCCTCTTGAACAAATGCTTTGCGGCTCCTCTCAGCCAGTTCTTTTAA
>CAZQVX010000070.1:4777-6084 GCA_964596845.1 uncultured Syntrophomonadaceae bacterium
TGGGTTACGAAACAGATCGTCTTCTGCATGATGCTTTGCAGCCGCAGAAATTCATCCTGGAGATAATTCCTGGCAATGGGATCCACTGCCCCAAAGGGTTCGTCCATCAGCATGATAGGCGGATCGACCGCCATGGCCCGGGCCACACCCACGCGCTGCATCTGTCCCCCGCTAAGCTGGGCGGGATATTTGCGGCGGGTTGTCTCCGGATCAAGGCCGACAATCTCCAGCAGTTCGTCCGTCCGCGCCTTGATCTTCTCCTTGGGCCAGCCGTAAAGACGGGGCACTATGGCGATATTGTCAGCAACTGTGCGATGCGGCAGCAGCCCGATCTGCTGGATCACATAGCCGATCCCCATCCTCAACTCATCAGGATCCGTCGTCCCGATGTCCCGGCCATCAATCATGATCGTACCGGAGGTGGGCTCGATAAGGCGGTTGATCATCCGCAAGGTGGTACTCTTGCCGCAGCCGGAGGGCCCGACCAGGACACAGCTTTCACCGTCTTCAACAGTAAGAGTGAGTTCTTTAACGGCCGGCTCTTTCTGGCCGGCGTAAATCTTAGTCACATTTATTAATTCGATCATCTTATATCCCCCTTATCCGGATGACCGGAAAGTTTTGGGATCAGATCAACCGCGGCGAACACGCAATCCCCTGGGGATCATCATTCTCTCAAAAATACCGAGAACAGTGTCGAGAACAATCGCTATAAGGGAAATCAACAGTGCGCCGGTGACAATCATCTCCACATTGTAGCCATTCAGACCCATGGTGATGAGGCGGCCAAGATTTTTTTCACCGATATAGGCGGCGATGGCGGCCACCCCCGTGGTCATAACCACAGTAATTCTAAAACCGGCAAAGATAATCGGAGCCGCCAGGGGCAGCTGGATCTCTCTGAGGATTCGCCAGGAGTTCATACCCATGCCTCTGGCCGCCTCGATGACGTTTTTATCCACAACTTTGATCCCCTGGCAGACATTTCTCAGCAGCGGCATCATCGCATAAATAACCAGGGCAAAAAGGGCCGACTTACGGCCCAGGCCGAAGGCGGGAATGGCGACCAGAAAGGAAAAAAGAGCCAGACTGGGGACGCAGTAAAGGGTGTTGGCGATCCCCAGAAGGGTATTGGCCAGTTTTTCATTACGGGAGACAAGCACTCCCACGGGCAGCCACAGCAAGAGCGAAACAACCACTGCGCTGAAAACAAGGCTGAAGTGGTTCACCGCATAATTTGAAATAAAGGAAAGATTATTTATAAAGAAGTTAATGACGCCCACTTAAACACCGCCCCTTTCGAGGTT
>CAZQVX010000070.1:6184-7751 GCA_964596845.1 uncultured Syntrophomonadaceae bacterium
GCCGCCATCAGTTCTGCGGCGATGACCCAGGAGATGTTCTCCACTACCTGCCGCCCCTTGTAAGCGGCAATGGAACCCATACTCACATGATCCTCCTGATTGCCCGAGGTGGGGATGGAATCCACTGCGGCCGGGTGGGCCAGAACCTTGCCCTCAGAAACGAGCGCCGCAGCAGCGTACTGAAGCAGCATCAGCCCCGAATTCAAGCCCCCGTTTTCGGTGAGAAAAGCAGGCAGCCCGTTGTTCAAGGCCGGGTTGACCAGCCTTTCGATACGCCGCTCGGAGATATTGCCCAGCTCATTTACAGCGATAGCCAGAAAATCAAGAGCCAGGGCCAGCGGCTGCCCGTGAAAATTACCGCAGCTGATCACTTCACCGCTGTCGGGAAAGATCAGAGGGTTATCGGTAGCTGAATTTATTTCAATTTCCAGCACACCCCTGATATACTGTAAGGCATCCAGGGTGGCGCCATGAACCTGGGGGACGCAGCGCAGGGTATAGGCGTCCTGAACCCTCTTCTGCTTTTCCCTGATGAGCAGATCGCCTCCCTGAAGCAGTTTGAGCATCAGCGCCGCGCAAACCTTCTGCCCACTGTGTGGCCGCGCCTCGTGGACCTGCGGGGCAAAGGCGGATACAATCCCCTCCAGCGCCTCGAAAGTCATCGCCGCGGCGATGGATGCGGCTTTGAGCAGCTCGCAGGCATCAAGCAGGGCCAGCGTGCCCAAAGCGCTCATGTATTGCGTGCCGTTGATCAGAGCCAGGCCCTCTTTAGCCGTCAGCTTGATCGGGCTCAGACCGGCCTGCACCAGAGCGCCTTCCGCGGGGATGATCTCACCCTGGTACTCCACCTCGCCAAGGCCGATCATGGCCAGAGCCACATGGGCCAGTGGGATAAGATCACCGCTGGCGCCCACAGATCCTTTAGCCGGAACCACGGGGTGAATCCCCCGGTTCAGCATACTGAGAAGAAGTTCAACCACTTCCGGGCGGGCCCCCGAGCAGCCCTTGGCCAGTGAATTGGCCCGCAAAAGCATCATTGCCCGGACCACCTCCCGGGGCAACGGCTCGCCCACGCCGCAGGCATGGCTCATGATAATGTTCTGCTGCAGAGTATCCCGGTCCAGCGGAGAAATGAGGATGTCGCTGAAGCGGCCAAACCCCGTGGTCACCCCGTAAACAACCTTCTCCTGGGCCAGAATATCTTCAATTACCTCTCTCGATTTAAGTAACTTCACCCGGCCCGCAGAGTGCAGCCCTACCGGAGCCCCGCCCCGGGCAACGGCCAGAACCTGCGCCGGCGTCAGGCTTTCACCATCGACATTTACCTTCCCCGCCGCATCACCAGTTGTCATATTTCCGCCTCCTTCCTGAAAACAAAAGGGAGTAAAACGCAAATACTTATGCGTTCCTACTCCCTCATGGCTAATATCTATGAGTAGAATCAATCGATCCAAAACATTATGCCTTTATAATTCTACCACATAACCAGCGAGCGGGCAATGAGTACATTGTTCGAGGCATTTGCGTTGCCTGCGCTATTTGCATGGAAAAACGATTATATGCTGCA
>CAZQVX010000071.1:0-7600 GCA_964596845.1 uncultured Syntrophomonadaceae bacterium
GAGCACCTTTCCTCCGGACCTCTACGAACCGCAAGATATAGAGATGTGGGAGGAGCAGTACCAAAGATTTTTGTTCCGAACCTTCCCGGAGTCACAGAGCTAGTCTTCAAGCAGCCGCCCAAAGCAACCGCAACCGCTTTTTCTCCATTTTCTCCATTTAGCCTGTAATATTTCAGCGATGTCCGGTATAATGGGGTTAATTAACACTCTTTGTATTTTAAAAGATAGAGAAAGGGTGTCCAAAGATGGGCGGATCCCATAGATACTTTATGCTGCTGCCGGCGGCTCTCCTGGCGCTGGCTCTGGCGGGCTGTTCCGCCGAAAAACCGCTTGAACCCGGGCCGGAGACTGGGGAGCAGGAGCAAGTTGATCTGACCGGGCCCTCCCCGGGTGACCCTGAATACTGCGCCTGCATTTTGATTCCTGACTTCTGGGGGGAGGCGGTTATCCTGGAGGGGAACCGGGAAATGGGATATATCATGGCAGGCTTCAATGTGCCCGCCGGGACATCGCTCTATGCACCTTTTGACGGTGTGACCAGGGATGTCTCTCTCGAAGACTATAGTTCCGAGAAGTCCGGTTCTTTTGAAGGGCTCTCTCTTTGTGCCCCCGACAGCTTGAACGGTTTTGCAGCTTACAATATTACCGGCACAGCCGCGGGTTCGGTCAAGGCGGGGGAAATATTTGCCGAAGTGAGTTCTGATGATCATATCTTCCCCAAGCACTACGGTAAAGTAAACCTGATTCTGGAATTTAACCTTTTCGATTTAGAGGCGGCGGGATACGCTGAAATGCAGGATCTTTTCGATAAAATATTCGATCACCTTCTGGATGGCGCCTGACCCAGGTCAGGACATTTCAGCAAGCCCGCCCCACAATTCTTACAGTATATGATTTTCCCCGGATTCTACCCAGCCGGCGCCGTCCCATTTGAGCCAGATGCCGTCGAAGCGCAGCTGCCGCCAGACCCCGGTGGCGTCCTGGAAGCGCAGCTGATTGACCTTTTCCTGGAACTGCTCCAGGGAGATGGCCCCGGCCTGGGCTTCGGCATTCAGCCGGTGGTACTGCTCCTCCAGGGCGGCAAAGCGCTCGTCTGCCGCAGCCTTCGATTCTCTGACCGCCGCCGGCGCCTCGCTATTTTCCGGGGGCCCGGGGGAGACAACGGTCAGATTTCCGGCCTCATCGTAACCGTAGTGCTTCTTTGCTTCTCCATTGAACTCAACTGCAGAAAGCCGGTTGAGGGGATCGTAGATGTAGGAGATCTTGAATTCCTTTTTCATCGCGCTTGTTCTCCTTTTCCTCAATTACAATACTTTTCTCCTCAGCCGCCTGCGAGCATTGCGGCTTGAATACCGCGGCTCACAAAGGGCAGAGGTTCTGCAGCATTACAACTGACCTTCTTCCTTAAACCCGCAGAAGCAGTTTGCTGCTCCTGCAGCCGTCATTACGGCCGCTATTCTCTAAACACGTAGTGGCTGGGCAAGCGCGGCACTTTACGGACAAAGTAATTCCCTCCGCCGCCGGTGCAGGGGTTTGGCGGTTTGTCATCGCCCACGGTCACGTTCACGGTTAACGGATTGAGGCAATCCGGGGTCACATAGCTTATCCCTGTGTCGATGGCATTGGTAATTGTTTTTTCCGAACTGTTAAGCATCTCGTTGTGATGCCCGATGATCTCGTTAAAAGCCTCTTCATACCTTTTGTAGGCATCCTCTTTCTCTGCCTGGGTGGCGCCTCGACTGTTGCAGATGTCGGCATATTTTCTAAAAGCATCTTTCGCTTTATCCGCAGCCTGAGTTTTCTTTTTGTATTCCTGCACGGAGCTATAGGCGCTGTGCGCAGTTTTGGCTGCAGCTACGGTAAAGGTGACCACCCCGACGACCGCCCCGACCGCTTTCCAGGTCAGCCAGGCCTCCAGAACCAGAGTTCCGTCGGGATCGATGTAGAAGAGAGGATTGTTGGCGCCGTAGGCATAGGCGTTCGTGCCCCCCTCCAGTCCCAGGGGATCTCTCTGCACGAACCGGCCCCATGTTGCAGAGTAGAAGCGCCTTCTCATATGGTAAAGATCATCTCCCGCCGCTCTGGCCCCGAAGGCGCCGCAGAAGGTAAAGGGGTTGCCCGCCGCTTCACCGCTGGAGAGGCGCCGGCCAAAGGGCGAGTAGGCGTAAGCGGCGGCAACGCTGCCGTCGCCCCCCGTCAAGGCCAGGGTATTGCCGCCCTGATCGTAATGGTAAAAGAGGGTTCCACCTTCTGCATCCACCACCGCCACGGGGCGGCTGTGACAGTAGAGGTAGAGGCGATCTGCCTTTGCCCCTGCTTCGCTCTCGAATAGAAGATTGCCCAGCAGGTCATGGCCGTAGCGGCGGCTGCGGCCGGCGCTTTCCATTTGGACCAGATGATCGAGGCTGTTGTAGTGAAAGCGTCTGGCAGCGCCCTCGCAGGTCAGCTCTACCAGCCGGTTTTCGGCATCATAGGCTGCCTTCCATCCGGGGGCTTCTCCCAGGTTTCCGTCGGCATCGTAACGGAAGGAAGCGGGCTCAGTGCCGATAACCTGGTCTGCTGGATTGCAGCTGAAGGTGAAGTCGCGATCCAGGGGGGGCTCCAGGGGCTGGAAGCCCTTCTCCTCCAGGATAGCGCCGGAGGCGTCGCGGGTATATCTTCGCTCGATAAAGGTTTCCTTGCCGCATAAATGTTTCAGCGCTGCCAGGCGCTCATTTTCATCGTATTCGTAGCTGCTCTCCGTGCCGTTGGAGCGCATTTCGCGCACCAGATTGCCGGCGGCGTCATAGGTGTAGTTCACTCCACCGCCCGGCCAGCTCATCTCTACCGGCCGCATCCGGCAGTCGTAGCTGTAGCGCACCGTCAGCCCGCCGGGGTAGGTAAGTGATTCGATAAAGCCGGCTTTATTGAAGCTGCAGGTTAGCTCCAGATTGCCCGGATAAGCGAACCGCCTGATCCGGCCTCCCTCGTCATATTCAAAGGCTATTTCACCGCTTTCGTCGGCAACCCTGGTGAGCCGGCCGCCGCTGTCGTAGTGAAAACGGCCGGCCTCTTTACCGTCGTGGAATATTTTTTCCAGGAGGCCGTCGGGATCGTAAGCCAGCCCCACCGTGTTTCCGCGGGCGCTCTTCCGGGATGTAACCCGCCCCAGGGCATCCCGCTCCAGAGACAGGGTGTTGCCCAGAGGGTCGGTGCTCGCAATGCTGCGGCGGCAGCGGTCGTACTGGAAGGTAGTTAGGCGATCACCTGCCGACTGGAAGAAAGCCAGGTTCCCTGCGGCATCGTAGCCGAAGGCGCGAGTTTGCCCCAGAGCGTTGTTCACTTCAATAAGGCGGCGGGCTGCGTCGTAACGGTAGCCGGTGGACCGCCCGCAGCGGTCCCGCAGGGAGACAAGGCTGTTGTTGCCGTCGTAGGCCAGCTCAGCAGCTGCTGCCGCAGCGTCGATCTCCCGGGTGATGTTGCCGCCGGCATCGCGCTCAAAGCCCCTGCTCAGGCCCCGCTCGTCGGTGGACAGCAGGCTGTAACAGCAATCGTAAAGCAGGCTTTTTACGGCGCCATCGGGATGGCGGCGCTTGATGAGCCGTCCGTTGCCGTCATGCTCAAAAGCAGTGCTGTGGCCCAGCGTATCGGTCACCGTGGTGGGCAGGTACCCAAATTCATCATAGGTGTAAGAGGTGGCGCCGCCTGCCGGTGCGGCAGCTCTGAGGACGTTGCCGAAACGATCATAGTCCAAAATGGTCCTAAGTCCGTCGAATCCCGTCAGGACCGCGGGCAGGCCCTGTTCATTGTAATCTAAAGATATGCTGCGCCCGGCGGGACTGGTGATCCCCACCAGGCTGAGGCGGTCATTGTAGCGATAGCGCCATTTGCCGCCCAGGGGGTCGGTAATTTCAACTGGATTGCCGTAGTGATCGTAGGAAAAGGAGGTCTCCTGACCTAAGGGATCGATCTCTTTCACCTGTCGGCCGGCGCTGTCGTATGCCCAGCGCATCTCCCCGCCGTTGCGGTCCCGCAGTTTTACCGGCAGTCCGCCGCGGTATTCTACGGTCGCCGTGTGGCCCAGGGGGCATGTGATCTTCTCCGTAAGCCCGGCGCGGCTCTGGTAGATAGTCTTATTGCCTTCAGGATCGGTCGCCTCCACCCGGCGGGGAGAATCCGAAAGCAGATTGTAGTGAGTGCTGTTCCCATTGGGGTCGGCGAAGGATTGCAGCAGTTTCTGCTTCCCTGCCTTCCTGTAGGTGAAGGCAACGGCCCTTTTGCTCTTGCCCGTCACCATTTCGGTGAGGGCTTGCTCTGCATCATATTTATAATCTACGGGTATGCCCATAAGGTCTTCGGTGTGGACCAGGCGGCCTTGTTCATCATAGCTGAAATGGGCCTGCCTGCCGTCGGCCAGGGCAAAGGCAGTGCAGAGGTTTCGCTCATTAAAGGTGAAGCTGATGCTGCGACCGGCGGCGTCGGTAAGTGAGTCCAGGTTGCCCCGGGGGCTATAGAACAGCTGAATCCTGTTGCCATAGTAATCGTACACTGCCGTAAGCCTGGCCGGATTCGTGTCGGGCGCCTTGTCAAAACGGTAGAAGAGCGAAGCGCTTTTCTCGGTGTAAAGCCAGTATTCGCCGTAATCGAGCAGGCGGTGAAAAATTCCCGCGGGCGGCAGGGCTTCGGTGGGTTGCCGCGCGCTTCCGCTTGCCCCGGCGGTAAAGGCGATCATCTGGCCGGTACCTTTTTGGATATATACTTTTTCGCCCTGCTGCTCCACCAGTCGCTCGTAGGAGAAACTCCAGCCGCGGCCGAAAATGCCGCCGGCGGGTGAGGCGCTGTTGTAGCTCAAGGTCAGCTCAACCCTCGGCCCCAGGCCGACGCCGGCGAAGATGGTGTCCTGCACGATGAGGTTCAAGGTAGAGGTGTTGATGAAGTAGCGGGGCAGACCGTAACGGACGCAGTCACCGGGTCCCTTGCCGCTCTGGAAGCTGGTGTAGGGATTGTCGGCAGGCCCGCCGAAGCCGGCTTCGGGCGGAGTAAAGTAATCATCGGGGCCTTCAACTTCTTTCTCTTCAGGAGAAGTTTCCTCTCCATAAGCGAAATCATCCCCATCCGGGGCGCCGGCATCTACGCTCGCTAAGTCCATGGTCTCGGTGGCGGCGCCTGCCGCCGCAGCGGCTGCCGAGCCGCCGGCTCCACCCAGAAGGGCGCCCAGTGCGGCGATGATCGAGATGAGGGCAGTGGCGACTGCTCCGGCATGTTCCTCCCAGGGGTCGTCGCAGTCACATTCGGAATCCCAGTCCCAATCAATGGCGGGTGCCTGCTCGCCCTCTTGCTCCGGCCCGGTGAGCGCGGGTATATCATCTTCTCCCGCCGGAACCCCTGCAACGGGGTTGCATTTTTCCCTCAACGATACCTTATATACACCCCTGCCGGAGCGATCTGGATGGGTTACCGTCCATTCACCATCGATAATAAAATATTCACCGTCTCTGTTGACCGTACCCTTGAATGAGGTGTGAAAGCCTCTCGGCGAGAGTCCCTCTCCGCTAAACTCGCCGTCCTGGTAGACAAGCGGGGTAGACTGGTCCATAACTTCCACCAATGCCGTATCATAGTTTGTAATATAAAATCTAAAATACGTACTTTCAAAACCCCAGGCTTCCAACTCCTCCACCCTGACCCCTGTTCCCTCCCATACCCCCTCCATTTCGGCGGCGGTAACCGGCTTCTCCGCCATTGCCACCGCCGGGAGCAGCAGAGACAGCGCCAGAAAGATCGCCAGTGTCAAAAGAGTTGCCTTTTTCATGTTCATGTTGCGGCCACCTTCTTCCCGGGTCTGAAAGCCTTGCTTACAATCAGCCCCGCAATAAAGAATATCGCCCCCAGGATGTAGGGGAGGTAGGGCAGCGGTAGGGTGGTAAGGAGGACGCCCAGGGCGCTGCCGGCGCCGTATCCGGCAAGAACCCGGTTGACGCTTACCGGCGAGGGGGTTTTGCCGCGGCTCAGCTTGTTGGCCGCTGAGAGAAGCAGTCCTCGCAGAAAATCGCCCTTGCTCAGGAGTGCCTTCAGGGCCAGCAGAAGGCCGGTGATGCCGATCATGCTGTTGACCGGGCCGGCGTTGCCGGTGAAGAAATTGAATACAACCAGAGCGAGGCCGGCGCCAATCACGAGCTCTGCCGCCGCGCTTGCGCCCTGCAGGGTCAACCCTGAGGCGAGACTTTTCAGTCTCATCACTTTAAAGGGGTTCTTGCCTGAAAATAGAGGCATGATGAGAGCGCTGACAAAATAGGCAAATACAGCTTTGCCCACGATGCCGCCTACGGCGCCCCATATCCCGACGTACATGCCCCCCTGGGCAAAGGTTAGAAAAGAAAGGATCTTGACCGGCAAGGGATTTATTCCCAGAGCCGGCAGCAGGGAGAGGATGAGCCAGAGCAGGGCGAGCGCGAGAATGGGCATCAGCTGCCTGGGGTTTTTAAGGTATTGCCTGAAAAAAACCGAGAAGCCCGGGGTGCCTGTTTCAAATATTTCCGGCACGGCCCCGGCGGCCAAACCCGGGGTTGCATTTTTCCAGTCCGGTGCTGCGCCGGTTTGTGCTTCAGCTCCGCAGGAAGTACAAAATTGCTCACCCGGTTTGATCGCTGTGTTGCAGTTATTGCAAGCCTGGCTCATATACAATTCCTCCTTGGGTCTAGAAAAATACCATACTATCCTTCCGGATGGCGCCCTGCCTTTTTTTAGTAAAAGCCCTCTAGGATGGCTTCCAGGGCACGGAAAATAGCGCCTCCGGAAATGGCGGTGATCACTACTGAGATGGCGAACAAAATCAGGGCGGCCCGGGCAAAATTCCTTTTGTTTGGACCAGCCGAGGACCCGAAGCTCCACACGAACAGCAAAATGATATTCAACAGGGGTACGGCCAACAGTAAAAACATGCCGATATATTGCCCCACGCTGAGCGGTGCGCCCATGGGCTGCGCCCGAGGCAGCGGTGCAGGCTGGGGCTGGGGCCCGTAGGATCGCGGTGGCGATGGAGGTTGCTGTGCCTGGACAGGGGGCGCCGCGGGCGCAGGCGCCGCTGCCGGCGGGGGCTCTGTTTGCACAGCCGGCCCGGGGTCTGAAGGGGGCGGGGATACTGTCCCGCCGGCCTGCCCATAAGCCGGGGGCGGCGGAGGCGGGGGAGGGGTAAAGACGGGCCCTCTTTGAGGAGCGGGCGGCGCATCGACCTTCACACCGCAGGTAGCACAGAACTTGCTATTCTCGGGAAGGCTGGAACCACAGTTTTCGCAAAACATTTTTCTATTCTCCTCTCACTGTTTTTCTCTTAAATGATATTTATGAATCGATAATGACAGGGACCACCCCTGTTTCAAAATAAAACCTCTCTGCGATGTCATCCAGTTCTCGCCGTGAAACCGCCAGGCTGAGGCCGGCAAGAAGGCTGAAGTAGACCAAGCTTTGCCTGATCGTTTTCACTGGCGTTTACCTTCCATCTAATCGCTTATTTCAACAGCGGGCACTTACAGCGAAAACAGAAATCGTCATTGATGTCGCAAAGCGTGGCGCAGGCATTGCAAAATATAATATTGTCACCGCTTTTATCATATTTTTCGTA
>CAZQVX010000072.1:0-7574 GCA_964596845.1 uncultured Syntrophomonadaceae bacterium
TATTGTCGGCAATGGTCCCATTGAAAAGCCAGGTGTCCTGCAGGACCATGCCGAAAAGCGAGCGCAGTTCATTGCGCTTGAAAAAGCGGATATCGTGCCCATCGACGGTGATCGCACCCTCGTTTACATCATAAAAACGCATCAAAAGCTTCACTATCGTCGTCTTTCCCGCACCTGAAGGTCCAACAACAGCAATCTTCTGCCCCGGATTGACGGCGGCGCTAAAATTTTTGATCACGGTTTTATGCGGCTGATAGCCGAAGTAAACCCGCTCAAAGGCGACGCGGCCGGCAACAGACACTATTGCAGCATCGGGTGCGCCGGATTCGCCGGCATTCACAGAAAGGGCGGCGGTTTCTTCAGGCGTCTCCTCGGGCTCACCTAAAAATTCAAAGACACGCTCGGCGGCGGCCGCCGTCTGCTGGAGGACATTTGAGATGTTGGCAATCTGCGTGATCGGCTGCGTAAAGGAGCGTACATACTGGATGAAGGCCTGGATACCGCCGACGGTCATCACGCCCCTGACTGCATAGTAGCCGCCCAGAATACAGATAGCCACGTAAGCCAGGTTGCTGATAAACATGGCAATGGGCATCATCAGTCCTGAAAGGAAATTTGACTTCCACGCCGCTTTGTAAAGCGACCCGTTGTATTGATCAAAGGTTTTCAGCGATTCCTCTTCGCCGTTGAAGGCCTTAACCAGTTCATGATTGCCGAACATTTCCTCCACATGGCCGTTGACACTCCCGAGAAACCTTTGCTGGCCCTTAAAGTGTACCTGGGACTTTCTGATAATCAAGAAGACGGCAACCATAATCAGGGGAATAATGCAAAGCGCCGCCAGAGTCAGCTGCCAGCTGATGGTCAACATCATAACCGTGATGCCGATGAGTGAGATCGCCGAGGTGATGATCTGGGTCAGGCTTTGGCTCAGAGTCTGACTGATTGTATCCACATCATTGGTGATCCTGCTTAGAATATCGCCATGAGTTGTTTGATCATAGTACCCTAAAGGGAGCCGGTGGATTTTAGCGCCCAGATCATTTCTCAACTTTAGCGTCACCCTGGCGGTAACGCCCGCCAGCACGTAGCCCTGCAGATAGCTGAAAAGCGCGCCGGCAGCGTATAGTCCGATTAGCCATAAGAGGATCCCGCCGATCTTCCCGAAGTCGATGCCGCCGGTTCCGGCAATCTGCTCCATCATGCCGGTGAAAAGTTCATCGGTGGCCCGCCCCAAAATCCTCGGTCCCAAAATGGTGAACACAGTAGAAGCAACAGCCAAAATGGTGACAAAAAGAAATGTCCATTTATGGTTGCTCAAATACCCCAGAAGCTTGACCATGGAGCCCTTAAAATCCCTGGCCTTCTCACCGGACCTCATCGCTCCCATCGGCCCCCGGTGCCCGCCCAGAGGGCGGCCTGAGGTGGTTTCTCTTGCTTGCCTGTTTTCGCGGCTCATGCCAATTCCTCCTGCGCCAGCTGTGATGAAGCAATCTCATAGTATTGCGGGCATTTCTTTAAAAGCTCCCGGTGCGTGCCCCGTCCTACAATTTGCCCCTGATCCAGGACAATGATCTGATCGGCATGCATAATCGTGCCCACCCTTTGGGCGATGATCATCACCGTGCTGCCGCCGATCTGTTTTTTCAAACCCTTGCGCAGGGCTGCGTCCGTCCTAAAATCGAGCGCCGAGAAGCTGTCGTCGAAAATATATATATCTGCCTGCCTGGCCAGCGCGCGGGCGATGGAGAGCCGCTGTTTCTGTCCGCCGGAAACATTGGCGCCCCCCTGGGCGATCTCTGCGGCAAAACGATCGGGGTGTTCCGCAATGAATTCCATCGCCTGGGCCGCCTCTGCAGCTGTTTCCACCTCGCTGTCCGACGCCTCTTTTTGGCCGTAACTGATATTGGAGGCGATGGTGCCGGCGAGAAGCGCTCCTTTTTGGGGGGCATAACCGATTTTGGCCCTTAAGTCTTCCCTTTTCACCTGCCGCACATCTGCGCCGCCAACGATGATCTGCCCGCGGCTGACATCGTAAAAACGCAGGATTAAGCGGGCAATGGTTGATTTTCCCGAACCGGTGGGGCCGATGATCGCCGTCGTCTCTCCCGGCCTGGCCGTGAAGGTGATATCGCGCAAGGCGTCTTCTTCCGCCCCCTGATAGCGAAAGTGAACATGCTCGAACTCCACCAGACCTCTTTTGTCGGCCTGAAAAGCCGCAGGGCTCTCCGGATCAACAACGGAATTTTCCATCCCCAGCACTTCGGCGATCCGCCCCGCGGAAACAGCGGCCCGGGGCACGAACACGAAGATCATGGAGAGCATCAGAAAAGCCATGATCACCTGCATTGCATATTGCATAAAGGCCATCATATCGCCCACCTGCATGGCGGAATTTGCGATCTGGCCCGCGCCGACCCAGATGACGAGCACGCTGACACCGTTCATCACCAGCATCATCACCGGCATCATAAAGACCATGACCCGGTTAACAAAGAGGTTTGTTTCGGTTAACTCTTCGTTCGCCGCTCCAAAACGCTTCTGTTCATGCTTTTGCGTGCCAAAAGCGCGAATGACCATCAATCCGCTTAAATTTTCCCTGGATACAAGGTTTAACCTGTCGACCAGCTTTTGCATGATCTTGAATTTAGGCATGGCGATAGAGATGACCACCAGGATCAGGCCGACCAGGACAGCGCCGACTGCGGCGAGGATCCAGCTCATGGAAGCCGATTTGTTGACAGCCATAATCACGCCGCCGATCCCGATGATGGGTGCATAGCAGATCATTCTGATGCCGATCATGAGCAGCATCTGAATCTGAGTGACATCATTGGTGCAGCGGGTGATCAGAGAGGCAGCCCCGAATTGATCGAATTCGCGGTTCGAGAACCCCTCGATCCGGGTAAAGAGATCTTTGCGCAGATCCCGGGCCACTCCCGCCGATATTCTCGACGACAGCAATCCGACCAAAACTGTGGCGGCCCCCCCGAGCAGAGCAATGACCAGCATGACGAGACCGATTTTAAGAATATAGGCGGTCTGTCTCCCGCTGATCTCCAGGCCCAGCTCGCTGTAAAAGGCCCGGGCCAGCATAATGCCGCTTTGCCTTAAGAGGCCCTCGTCGTTCAGCATCGCTTTTTCCCGCGCGGCGGCTATGGCGGATTCGGGCAGCCGGTCGAGCATAGGCTGCACTTGATATAGTGCGGTGATATCGATTTCCTTTGCCTCAAATGAGGGCTCCCCTGCACCGGCTTGACCGGCTTGAGATCTCATCTCCGATGCCAGATTCATCAGCGTCCAGGTAGCCGTTCCAAAAGCCCGGTCGAGATTTTCCCGGGCGGCGCTGTCCACCTCTTTTTGCACATAAAACTTTGCACCTGCACCGGGATAGAGGCTATCATAAGCTTTTCCATCAGCATTCTTCTCTGCGCCCGATACCAGCGCGTAACTTTCCTGGAGAAGCTGCTTTTCTTTTTCCGTCATCAGCGTGGTCATCAGCCTAAACCCTTCGGCGCTCATCGCCTCGGGCGCGGCGTGCTCGATTCCGCCTTGCTGGATCCCCACGTTAACGATCTCCGCCATATATTTCGGCAAGTTCAGTTCGCTCATCGCTTGCCCGAACAGCAAAATAATTGTTAAGGCCAAACCGAATAAAAAGGGTTTCAAGTACTTTGCCAGTTTAACCAAGTTGATCTTTGCTCCCTTCTATCTGCCTCACCGGTATGGTGACTGTAAACAGAGAACCGGCGCCCGGCTCACTGTCGATGGATATGCTGCCTCCCAATAGATCAAGAATCTGTTTGACCAGAGCCAGGCCCAGGCCGTTGCCCTGCCCTGTTCGGGAACTCTCCCCCTGGTAGAAACGTTCGAATGCCCGCTCCATTGTGGCCGCATCCATCCCGATGCCGCTATCTGCAATCTCCACAGCGATCGTCCGCTCGTCAGATCGCAAACGAACGCTGATGGCGCCCTTTTCGCCGGTAAACTTGACCGCGTTGCTCAGCAGGTTGCCCCAAACCTGGGCGAGAAGGTCTTCATTTCCGAGAAAGTTGATTTCAGGCATATCCACGTTTAGCTGGATGCCTTTGGCCCGCCACTGTGGTTCAAGGGTCAGCACTGCCCGGCGAATCTGTTCATCTAAAGAAAACAGCTTCGGCTGCTCCTGTATCTTTCGATTTTCGATCCTGGATAGACTCAGGATATTGGAAACAAGCTTTGTCAGCCGCTCTGTTTCGCTTTGAATTTTTAAGGTATAATCGCGCCGCTCCTCTTTGGTGATCCGGTCACTGTCCAGCAGTTTTGTATATCCGGAAATAATAGCGAGCGGTGTCCTGAATTCATGGGAAACATTGGAGATAAAATCTTTGGCCAGGTATTCGTTTGTCTTCAGCTCCTGGGCCATTAGCTTAAAATTTCGCGTGAGCTGGCCAAACTCGTCCTTTCTACCTGCATAATTTATGGTGATATCAAAATTCCCCGAGGCGATCTGTTTTGTTGCATTGGACAGCTCGACAACGGGTGAGACAGCTTTTCTTGAAACCGCAGCCACTATCATCGTTACGATGACCACGGTAAAAACAGGGGTCAAGGTTTCCTTGAGAGCAAAACCCAGACAAAAAGCAGGGGGAGTTCCCCTTGCCGCGAGAGCGCCGACAATTACGGCTGAAAGCAGTGTAGCCAAAAGCGACGATGCTACCACAGTAAGGATCAGGAAAAGAGCAAATTTCGTTTGGACGCGCCTCATCCTTTGATTACCCCCCGGTAGCCCAGCCCCCTGACGGTCTCGATTTCAAAATCCGGCGAGCCTGCAAACTTCTCTCTTAAGCGTTTGATGTGAACATCAACGGTGCGCGGATCTGTTTCGCTCCCATACCCCCAGATCTCATCCATCAGCATATTCCGGGTTAATATTTTATTGGGGTATGACAGCAGCATGTGCAGAAGCTGGAATTCCTTCCGCGGGAGAGCCATTGAATTTTCGCCGCATGTGACCGTCAGAGATTCTGAATTTAAGATAGTGGCGCCGGCGCTAAGAATATGCTGCCCCGACAGGTTAGAGCGCCGGATCAGCGCCTCGATCCGGAGCAGCAACTCCTCCATATCTATGGGTTTGACCATATAGTCATCGGCCCCTGCTGTAAACCCTTTTCGTTTATCCTCCAGGGTTTCCTTTGCGGTGACCATGAGAACTGGGATAGTAATCCTTGCGCCCCTGAGCTCGCCGGTTAGCTCATATCCATCCATCCTGGGCATCATGACGTCTGCGATGATCAGATGAATCGTTGTTAACTCAAGGATCTCCAGCGCTTCAACGCCGCCGGCAGCTTCATAAGCGGTATATCCCGCGCGCCTGAGATGGATGCACATTAGCTGCCTGAGCTTTTCATTATCTTCAACTACCAATATATTTAGCAAAGGGCTGCCCCCAATCTCCAGGTATTCTCCATAAGACCCCCTACTGTTGCAATCATTGTACAAGTTTAGGCCCGGTTTGTGAACTCAATGTGAACTTAATTGTTTGATTTGGAATGGAACGCAGAAGGACCTCTTTGCGAGGTCCTTCGGTTTGTCCTAACGGCCCCTAAAATTCCACTACTTCTTGTATCTTGTTATCTGTCGGCCAGATGTATTGGGCTTTGGGGGGCATGGAGTTATAGACCCTCTCGATCTCAACGGTCCCGGCGGGGATGAGGCCCCGCCTCTTGATGCCGGTGAAGGTCCCCTTCACCAGGACCGACTGCATTTTTAAATTGAGGGCCAGCACCGCTACTTTAGCTCCGGTGGGGATGGCCTTTATCTCCTTCTGGTACGGGGTGGTTGCGAAGAGGATGCGGTCGCTGCCGGCATTGGTCCCCTGAATTATGGGGATGATCCTGTGCCAGCCCTCCTCCCCAGCAAAGGCCAGGTATTTTAACCCGGCAATGTCTCCGAACAGTTTTTTACCAATATGGGTCAGGGCCCCTTTTTTATTTTCGGCTGCCCAGGGTTTAGCCGCTCTGCTTAAGACCCCTCCCATGCCGATCTTGGCCAGGTTCAGTCTCTCTTTGCCGGTAATGCCTACCAGGTCCATGTAATAAATGGTGTTAAAGCCCAGGTAGGAGTTATAGCGGAAGAGGGGCTTGTTGTTGTAGATTTCGTAGTCCTCGCCGGAGGTGGCGGTGTGAGTGAAGCGGGCCCGGCCCCGCCATAGCTCCATATCGGCATTCATGATCAGAAAGGAAACCTGGGGGTTGACACGGATAAACTCCTTACTCAGCCCCTGGCAGAATTGCCCAAAGGTCATCTGGGCCTCACCCTTGGCCTGAAGGGAGGAAATGAAGGTCAGGTGGGGGTAGCCCTGGTCATCGGCGGTAGCCAGAATCCCAATTTTACTGTCCTGTTCCAGTTTCGCGCGAGTTTCCCGATCCACTTTGCTCAGCATATCCCTTACTCCTCTCCTTTTATCGCGCCGGTGCGGTAGGTCTCCTGAAGGAGGCTGGCGGCTTTGCAGGCCTGCCAAAGCTCCTGAAAGCGGGTTCCATCCAATAGCCCTTTATTCTTATAGGCCCAATCGCGGCCCAGGCGCCGGTACTTATCCACGCAGAGATTGTTGAAGGCGCAGAGTTCATGGCGCTCAACCCCGGGGATTTTCTGAATGAATTCCCCGATGGCCTTCATATTCTCCATGGTGTCGGTGGCGCCGGGTATGACAGGGGTCCTGATCCATAGCCGCAAAGGGTGGCTCTTTTTGTACTCCGCTACCTTCTGCAGGTTTTCTATAATCAGCTCGTTGCCCTGGCCGGTAAACCGCTTGTGCTCCTCACTGTCCATGAGCTTAAGATCATAGAGAAGGAGATCGCAATAGGGCAAGGCTTTGCTCAATAGCGCCCAGGGGAGATGGCCGGCAGTATCCAGAGCGGTGTGAATGCCATTTTCCTTGAGCAGCCTCAGCAATTCCAGGGCTGCCGGCTGCAGGATGGCCTCCCCGCCGGACAGGGTAACCCCGCCCTGGGGGCCGAAGTACTCCTTATCCCGGAGCAGCGTCGCCAGGAGCCGGTCGGTGCTGACATCCTCTCCCTTGCATTCCATGGCTGCGGTGGGGCAGACCTGGACGCAGCTTTTACAGGCAGTACATTTTTCCCGGTCAATTTTTAGCCCTTCCGGGGTAAATTCCAGGGCCTGCCGGGGACAGGCAGCCAGGCAGCTGTGGCAGCCGATACACTTGTACTCCAACCATTGTATCTGGGGGCTGAAGGTGATGCTTTCAGGATTATGGCACCACTGACAGGCCAGGGAGCAGCCCTTGAAAAACACCGTGGTGCGCAGGCCGGGCCCGTCTTCGGTGGACATACGTTGGATGTCTAGAATTCTCGCCTGCATTAAAAGCCCCCATGGCTCTGCCGGGCGATGATTTCGTTTTGCAGCTCCCGGCCGATGGAGGTGAAGTAGGCATTGTAGCCCGTTACCCGCACCAGGAGATTGGGGTAGTCTTCGGGGTGTTGCTGGGCATCCCGAAGCATTTCTGGATCCAGGATATTGATCTGCAGGGCAGTGCCTCCATTCTGCACATACCCCCGCAGGAAAGCCTTCAA
>CAZQVX010000073.1:0-2269 GCA_964596845.1 uncultured Syntrophomonadaceae bacterium
GTAGTATACAGAGTTGGGAAGGTGAACTGAATTGAGCATGATTCGCAGTCCGGAGAGAGCCCCGGAGGGGCAAAAGAAGATTGAATGGGTGAGCAGGCATATGCCGGTGCTGAGCCGCCTCGCCGAAAATTATGCCCCCGCCCGGCCCTTTGCCGGCATTAAAATGGCCGTCTGCATTCATCTCGAGGCAAAAACCGCCTACATGGCCACAGTATTTCAGCGCTGCGGGGCGGAGGTGACCGTCACCGGCAGCAACCCCCTTTCCACCCAGGATGATGTCGCCGCGGCCCTGGTGGAATCAGGGATTAATGTATTTGCCTGGCACGGCGCCACGCCGCGGGAATATGAAAACCATATCCGCAGCACTGTAGATACCGGACCCGAGCTGCTCATCGATGATGGGGGCGACCTCATCGCCATGCTGCACCGCGAGCGGCCCGAACTGCTGCCTAAGGTCCGCGGCGGCGCCGAAGAGACGACCACGGGGCTCAACCGGCTGCGCGCCCTGGCTGCCGCAGGCAAGCTGGCCTTTCCGGTCATCGCGGTAAATGATGCGCTGTGTAAATACCTCTTTGATAATCGTTACGGCACGGGACAATCGGTCTGGGATGGGATCATGCGCACGACCAACCTGCTGGTGGCCGGGAAAACCGTGGTTGTGGCCGGTTTTGGATGGTGCGGGCGCGGCGTAGCCATGCGGGCAAAAGGACTGGGCGCACAGGTGATCGTCACCGAAGTGGATCCGGTGCGCGCCCTCGAAGCATTGGTCGAAGGTTACCGGGTCATGCCCATGCAAGAAGCGGCGCCTCTAGGCGACATCTTCGTCACCACCACCGGCTGCTGCGAAGTGGTGGGCGCCGGCGATCTGCACCGCCTTAAAGACGGCGCCATCCTGGCCAACGCCGGACATTTTGACGTAGAAATAGATAAAATAGCTCTAGCCCGGCTGGCGGAACCGGCCGGAGAACCGCGGCCGAACATTGAGGAGTTCCACTTTTCTGATGGACGCAGGGTATACCTGCTGGCCGAAGGAAGGCTGGTCAACCTCGCCGCGGGCGACGGGCACCCGGCGGAGATCATGGATCTTTCCTTTGCCCTGCAGTATCTGGCCATGGATTACCTGCGGAAAAACGAAGGGCTGCCGCACAGCGTAATCCCCCTGCCGGCGGAACTGGACCGCGAGGTGGCGGCGCTGAAGCTTTCGGCAATGGGTATCACCATCGACAGCCTGAGCGAAACACAGCTGGCCTACCTGGGGTCTACATGAAACCCTCTCTTTTCGCCGGCAGCTCTGAAAGATAAACCCGCACCATGATGTGATTGGACAAGGATGGTGACCGGGGGGGAAGCCCGCTTTCGCAACTCCCAGGCCAGGGCCATCTCGCTAGCCCTGGAAAACAGTTTTATAATGAATGAAGGATCTTCAGCTCCGGGATATGTGGGGCCATTAAATCAAAATCCCTATCATTGTGCAGCAGCGCTAAATTGTGCTCCAGGGCTGTTAAAACTATGAGCATATCCAGGGTACTGCGAGGAGTAATCCCGCGCCGGCGCAAGTTATAATACAGCATGGCCGCCTTTTCATAAATTTCCGCTTCCGGCTTTAGAAAATAGATGCGTTGAGTGGAAAGGTACTCTTTTAAAGTTTGCAGTTCCGCTTCATCCCTGGCCCCTTGCAGAATCTCCTGGTAAGTATATGCTGAGATACCGAAGGGGATATCGCGGCTAAGTATTTCCTGCAACAATAATGTTTTATCGTCGGAATCTCCTTTAAGGAAGCAGATCAATACAGAGGTATCGACCAGGATCATGTCAACGTCCCTCTCTTAAAACCTTGTAATCATATGCCCCGTCAAAGGCGATTTTGCCCTGTAAGTCAGCCAGATCTTTACGCATACGGCGTTCAACAAACTCTTGAAGCGCGCTGTTAACAACCTCTTTTTTGGTCGATAGGCCGGAAACCCGCATAGCCTGTTTCATCAGCTGATCGTCAATAACAATATTGGTACGCACTGCATACACCTCCCCATACACATTATATGATGTGCAGGGCAGGCTGTCAACGTAACATAAAAGGTCGTTTAAATCATGTTTGCCTGGGGGTTATTGTTAACCATTGGGACACAGCTTAGAACTGCCCCCGGTTATCTGAAATAGCTGAACAGATGGACAAATTCTCAATACGCATTAACGACCAGTATCGGATTTGCTTTATCTGGACGCAGCGAGGCCCGACAAATGTCAAGATAACTGATTATCACTGAAAGGA
>CAZQVX010000073.1:2369-7360 GCA_964596845.1 uncultured Syntrophomonadaceae bacterium
TAATGCTCGACAGCCTGACAGATAGCCGGCTGACATACCTGGGTTCTTCATAATCCTCTCTCTTTCCGCGGAGATGGAAAGGAACAGAACAACCGAAGCTTTGTGAGCCTGGATCCCTCCGCCCTGACCTTCCCACCGGAGAGAGGGAACTTTGAAAACCCCGGTTAGTAGACGGTGATCTGATCTTTGATCTGGTTGAAGATGCCCTGACCGATACCGCTGACGTCCATGATCTCACTGATATCGGTAAAGGGCCCATACTTGTCCCGATGTTCAATAATCCGCTGCGCTCTCACTTCACCGATTGAGGACAGGGTTTGCAGCTCCTGGAGAGAGGCCTTGTTGATGTTAACCTTTCCACCCGGCTGCGCCGGGTTAGCCGCCGCTTCGCCCTGGCGGCAGATGGCCACCTGTTCACCATCAAAAAGAGGGCGGGCCAGGTTTACCGAAGTGATGTCAGCCCCCACCGCAGCACCTCCGGCCGCCTCCAGAAGTTCGTAAACTCTGGAACCGGCGGGCAGGTGGTAAATCCCCGGCGTGGCCACTGCTCCGACGAGGTGCACGGTAATCATCTCAGGCTCCGCTTCGGGCAGCGGCTCCTGGGGCAGAAGATCCCCGCGATCTGCCGGGCCGCCGGGTTTAAGTGCAGAGACCACTGCCGGCGCCGCTTTCCAGAGGACGCCCCCCAAAAGGAGAAGAACAGCAATGGACAGGATGACCTTCTCGCGGATATTAAAATTCCCCGGCATCTATTCAGCCCCTTTGGCAAAAATGGCAGAAGAATTTTACAGGTAAGCGAACCTTTCCCCCTGGATCACCTTTGCCTGGGTTTGTGCTGAATTGTTATTTTAGGTTATGTTCTTTTTATTTTACAGGTATGGAGGAAGGGGCGCTCTCCTAAAAATAACGAAAAACGCCCCGGATTTCAGGCGCTGTCTTTAATCTTCTTCGGAGACCGCATCTTCGGACTTCTCTTTGGGCAGGTTGATGCCGATGACATGAATGTTTATTGACGCCACCGGCAGACCGGTGACCTCTTCAACTGTAGTGCGGACTTTTTGCATAAGTTTTTTGGCCGTCTCCATAATCCGGACACCGTATTCAACCACCACATTCAGATCGAGGGAGACTATTTCTCCTTCAAGGCGAACCTTGATCCCCTTGCCGAAATCTTTCCGCCCCAGCTTCTCGGCAATTCCATCAACGATGCCCCCGCTCATGCCGGCAATCCCTTCCACCTCTCCGGCGGCGATGCCGGTGATGATCCCGATCACCTCCGGTGAGATGCGCACACTGTCTCCTTCGGCACCTTTTGCTTCCAGAGAAGTATTCTTTTCATCAGGAGCCATTTGCCTTAACCTCCTTTCACCCAGGTTTTTCTTCTTTTCGCCATCGCTTATCTATATTCCTCTTAAGGGTGGGCGTAAAACCCGGCCCGGGATATTTCTCCTCCGCAGGCCTGCTATGATATGACAATGTTGACCAGCTTGTCGGGGACAACGATCTGCCGGACTACCTTTTTCCCCTCAAGAAGCTCACCGATGCGCGGCTCTCTATGCGCTGCCTTCAGCAACTCCTCTTCCGCTGATCCTGCAGGAACAGTGATCCGGCCGCGCACCCTGCCGTTGATCTGGATCACTACCTCCACCTCATCCACAGCGAGGGCGGAGGAATCATAATCGGGCCACCCCTGGAGATGGACACTGCCGCGGCGGCCCTGTTGGGGCGAGCCGCGCCCCAGTAGTTGCCAGGCTTCCTCTGCCAGATGCGGCGCAAAAGGCGCCAGCAGCAATATGAGCGACTGCAGAGTCTCCTTTAAGAGCGGGCGGCTTTGTTTCTCCGGGGCCACATCCCGGCGGTAATCGTAAATCGCATTGACCAGCTCCATGATCGCGCTGATCGCTGTATTGAAATTGAAGCGTTTTTCTATGTCCCCGGTCACTTTTTTGATGGTCCCGTGCAGGGCTCGCCGGAGAACTGCCCCGGCAGGGCTTACTTCCTCCCCGCCGCCGCCGGGATTTGCGGCAAAAAGATCCCGGCTCTCTTCAACAAGTCGCCAAACCCGGCGCAGGAAACGGTGACATCCCTCCACCCCCTGATCGCTCCAATCCAGATCTTTTTCGGGAGGAGAGGCAAAAAGAATGAAGAGGCGGGCGGTATCAGCGCCGTAGCACCCGATAATCTCGTCAGGCGAAACTACGTTTCCCTTGGACTTGGACATTTTCGCTCCGTCTTTGTAGACCATCCCCTGGGCCAAAAGACGGCTGAAGGGCTCCACCACTCCCACAAGCCCCGCATCATAGAGCACCTTGGTGAAGAAGCGGGCATAGAGAAGATGCAGCACGGCATGCTCGATCCCGCCGATATACTGGTCCACAGGCATCCAGTAATGGGCAGCATCCTTGTCAAAGGGGAAGGAACTGAGATGTGGGCTGGTGTAGCGTAAAAAGTACCAGGAGGAGCAGATAAAGGTATCCATTGTATCGGTCTCGCGCCGCGCCCTTTCACCACAGCGGGGGCAGGTGGTGTTAACAAATGAGGGATAGGCGGCAAGCGGCGGCACCCGGTCGCCTGAAAGGTCCGCCGCCGGCGGCAGCAGGACGGGCAGATCTTCTTCCGGCACCGGAACAGTGCCGCAGCTCTCGCAGTAGATCATGGGAATGGGTGCGCCCCAGTAGCGCTGGCGGGAGATAAGCCAGTCCCGCAGGCGGTAAGCTACCTTGAAGTCACCGCAGCGCTCCTCGCGTAGTTTCTCCGTAATGCGCCCGGCTCCCTCCACGTTGGGCAGACCGGTGAATTCGCCGGAATTGATCATGGTCCCTTCACCGGTGTAGGGCAGACCTTCTGTCGGACCTTCTCTCTCTTCACTTTCGGGAACCTGGATTACCGGGCGGATGGGCAGGCCGTAGCTGCGCGCAAAAAGGTAATCGCGCTCATCGTGCGCCGGCACCCCCATCACCGCCCCGGTACCGTAAGTCATAATCACATAATTTGCCACAAGTATAGGTACAGCCTCGCCGCTTAAGGGGTTGATCACATGTCTCCCCGTTAAAAGGCCTATCTTCGGTGCCTCCTCCGAAGTCCGCTCCATTTCACTTTCGCTCCGGACGCGGGCGGCAAAATCCATGACCTCTTTTTCCCGCTCTGTCCCCGCCACCAACTGCGGCAGCAGGGGATGCTCCGGCGCCAGAACCATGTAGGTAACCCCGAAAAGAGTGTCGGCCCGGGTGGTAAAAACACGGATCTCCTCACCGGGCAGCTCCTGCACCTGGAAGGCGATCTCGGCACCCTCGCTGCGCCCGATCCAGTTCTGCTGCATCACTTTGACCCGTTCAGGCCAGTCTTCGAGCAGATCGAGATCGCTCAGCAGCCTTTCGGCGTAGTCGGTAATCCTGAAAAACCACTGCTCTCTTTCCTGGTGCTCCACCACACTTTCGCAGCGCCAGCAGAGCCCCGCTTCGACCTGCTCATTGGCCAGCACCGTCTGACAGTGCGGACACCAATTTACCGCAGCGCGTTTTTTGTAGGCCAGGCCCCGCTCGTACATGAGCAAAAAGAGCCACTGCGTCCAGCGGTAATAATCGGGGGAGCTGGTGTTGACCTCCTTCTCCCAGTCATAACTCACTCCCAGCCGCTGCTGCTGCTTTTTCATATGGGCAACATTCCGGGCCGTCCAGATATCGGGGCTGACGCGATTTTCAATGGCGGCGTTCTCCGCAGGCAGCCCGAAAGCATCCCAGCCCATGGGATGGATCACATTGTAACCGCGCATGCGCAAAAAGCGGGCCAGAACATCGCCGATGGAGTAGACTCGCATATGACCCATGTGCAATCTCCCCGAAGGATAGGGAAACATCTCCAGAACATAATATTTGGGCCGGGAGGAATCTACCGGAGCGCGGTAAAATTGCTCTTCATCCCATCTCCGCTGCCATTTGGGCTCGATAATTTGGGGTTTGTAACTCTGCATTGTTTATTTTTCCCCCTCAGCATAACCATAAATTTTTGGGCAAAATGGGACAGAAAAAAACCCGCCCGATAAGGGGCGAGTTTTCCCGCGGTACCACCCTTGTTGGCGGGCAATATGGTGGAGCTGGCGGGAGTCGAACCCGCGACCTCTTCCATGCCAAGGAAGCGCGCTCCCACCTGCGCTACAGCCCCATGCATTGCCGCCCTCTTCAAAAACCTTAACGCCGGTTCGCGGCGACGGCTACTTTTTTCACCGCCGCTTCTCCGGGGCGAGTTCAGCAGCTGCCGGCCTGCCGGCTTGCACCCTCCGCCGGCTCTCTTCAAGGCGCCGCTAACGCTGCCTTTGTTCCCCTTCATTGAATGTCTGCCTGATGCAACTGTCTCGAACTTCGCGTGACATGATAGATTATACGTTGCCCCGCAGGCCTTGTCAAGTAACGGTTTCACCAAATTTTCGCAGGCTGATCACCAGGTTGATCACCGGTTAGATCACCGCCGGGCAACCTCCCGGTGGTGATCTAACCTCCCCGTGGCTTCACTGGGAGAGAGACTCACAACAGGGGCGCCTTGGTCCTTTTCACTTGCTTTCAACTGCAGTATCCAAGACGATGCGGGTGGTCTCGCCGGAAAAGAGGTCGATGAACAGAAGGGTATGATCCAACGTGGAGCCCAGCCCGGCAAGCAGCTTAACCGCTTCAGCAGCCTGCCGGGCGGCTACCGCTGCCGGGGTGAAGGATGGGTTGCCCAGATGTGCTTCCACTCCCCCGCCGGATCTTTGCCCCTCTCTCTGCCCGTAGATTGAAGCAAAGAGGGGCCGCCCCGGGTGGATCACCGCCACCTGGCCCATAAAGCCGTCGATGGCGCCGTGCACCAGTGGTATCCCCAACTTATGGCAGGCCTCTTCAAGGGAAAAGCGGCTCTGCAGGTTATCGAGACAGTCCAGAACAAGATCACACCCCTGCAGCAACCGGAGCCAATTGCCGGCATCGCCGCGGCAGTGGTGAGCGGTTACCTCCACAGCG